>JACDHU010000149.1:3229-5205 GCA_013820865.1 Chloroflexota bacterium | reverse complement strand
GATCAGCATCGACACCCAGGACAGCACCTCGCCGTCATTGGCGGTGATCTCGAGGGTCTGTGACTCGCCCGGCTTCACAGGCCCGGCTCCAGTCACGACGTCATGCACGCCATCGGCTCCGGTCATAGCATCCACCAGCGGCATCACGTTGCCGTTCTCGGCGATCTCTATCACGCCTTCGCTGGCGGCCGCGCCGATCTCGAATACGCTGACCGTCGGATCATGGGTGATCAGTACTGGAGGTGTGAATGGTTGGCCGCTCGTCTCATTGGTGATCGTGATGCGATATGTGGTACCGCTGCTGGCCACGGCGATCCCGCTGAGCAGCGTCATCATCGCCACGGACAGCGCGCCCACGGCGAGGAGGCGTGCGATTCGGTGATGCATGGGTGTCTCCTGTGTGCTGGTGAGGCATGCCCGCCATGGGCTCCTCGTGAGCTGCCGATGACTGTACCATGCGTACCCAGACCGTGAAGGTTTCGTGACGCTCGCCCGCGGCCAGCTCCTCTGACTCAGGCAGATCGCTGGTACGTGCGGAAGGCTCGCGTGGCCATGGTCGCGGCCAGGACCGCCACGATCGCCAGGCCCGCCAATCGGATGGCGACGAATCCCACATCCGGGCCTGCCACCAGCGCCTCGCGACCCGCCTCCACCGCCCAGTTGACCGGGTTGAACTGCGCTGCGGCCACGATCCAGTCGGGAGCCAGTGCCAGCGGCATGAACGCGGCGGACAGGAAGGTCAGGGGCAACACCAGGAATTGGTTGGCTCCGATCACCGACTCCCGCCGCCGCAGCAGGCGGGCCAGGGCATTGGAGATCGAGGCAAAGATCGCCGTCAGCAGGATGGCGCCCAGGACCAGAACGGCGCAGCCGATCGGACGTTGGCAGCCGGGCGCTGCGCGAGGGCTGGCTTGAGCATTCTCGTGTAGGGCGGCGCGGGAAACACGAGCATGCGGGTGAGTCTGGGCAGCTCCGGGCCGCAACCTACCGGCGAAATGCGGGGGACCGATCTAGCGTTCGGTCTGCGCCAGCCGCGCCCCGAGGGCCACGAACGCCACCGCGAACGTGCGCCGCAGCCAGGTGATGATCCGCGGACGAGACACCACCTCGTAGCCGGCGAGAATCTCATTGCGCGTCTTCTCCTGCTCTTCGGTCGGCACGAGCTGGCTGGAGATCATGACGACGTCGCCGCTGGCGGCCCTGCCATCGCTGCTTCCGCCGCCGCCGGTCGCGCCCGGGCTTGCGTCGCCGCCTGTGCACGCGGCGAGTGCGAGTGCGAGCATCGCCCAGGCGGCTCCAAGGCGCCGCAACTGGATTGGCTTCCGATTCATGTCCTGGTGCCTCCTGCTGATGGTGGTGTCTGGGTGGCGGGGCGATCGATTCATCCGGGTGTCGCTCGTTCGAGCCAATCGATGGCGACCGCGGCCGTCCATGATTGATTTCGGGCTCCGAGTGGTGCTCCCGTGAATGGCTCGAAGTACTCTGCCAAACCTCCTGCCTCGAGCTGGGATAGCGCTTCGCTGCGCAGTCGTGTCGCACGACCTCCAAAGCCGCTGCGGTGAAGTCCGATCCACAGCAGCCAGTTGATGATCGGCCAGCTCGGCCCGCGCCAGTAGTTTCGGGATGCAAAGGCCGGATCGACGGGACTGACGGTCGGTGGAAGTGCCCATCGTAATGACGAGTTCCCGGCGAAGCGACCCGAGTCCAGCTCGGCCAGGAGCTCGGCGCGATGGTGTGGGCCGAGGACGGCCAGCAGCGGCAGCAGACCGCCGATCGAGCGTGCCCGGAGGGCCGTGCCGCGCCGCTCGTCGACCCCGTGACAGAGGCGATCCGCTTCATCCCATACGCGCTCCAGGCCGGCGCGGCCGAGGTCGCCCCATGCGTTGATCTCGCTGAGCTCGCGCCTCGGCGCCCCGACCACGGTCGCAAGCTCGAGCAGCGCGTCGCTGGATGCCACGAAGAGCGAGGTCATCGCG
>JACDHU010000149.1:0-3219 GCA_013820865.1 Chloroflexota bacterium | reverse complement strand
CGAATCAGTCGCTCGTCATAGTTGGCCTCGCGAAGCGATGCAACCAATCCGAGGAAGCGGGCGTACTCAGCCTCCGATGGCCGTTCGGCCGAGGGCACATGCTCGATGTCGTGACGTGCCACGCGCCGCACATCTTCGATCGCCACGGACCGGAGCGGACCGTCCCATTCGGGGGCGTTGTCGAAACTCTCCCACGGGTGGTGGATGCTGAGGAGGCCGCTGCCGTCGGGATCGCGTTCGCGGGCAAGGTAGCGATGCCAGGCGAGAAGGGCCGGAAAGATCCGCGCCGCGAATGCATCGGCCCCGGCACGACTCCGGCTGCCGCGCCCGGTACCGATCTGCCAGATGGCGAGGGCAGCGGTGGCATGGACCGGCGGTGCCGCGAGGCCGCTCGTCGCCATGCCGGTTGGAGCTTCGGGAGCCGCCGCACTGTCCCAGAGTTCAGGTCCCGGCCGGTACTCCTCGGTCCCGGGTCGGAAGATGATGTGCGGCAACTTTCCGTTCGCCCACTGGGCGTCGAGCACCCCCTCGAATTCAGTGATCGCCCGACCCAGGTCGAGATGCGCCCAGCCGACGGCCACGATGGCGCTGTCCCAGCTCCATTGGTGGGGATACAGCACGGATGCGCTGCGGGTGAATCCGCCCCGGTCGTTCGAGCGCAGCACGGCTTCGGCTGCTTCCCGAACGCCGAGGACCGGTGCCGCCACCGGGTGCTGACTCACGGTCGAACGGCGACCGGGCGATGAGGCGTTGTTCCGGTGCCCATGGGAACCCCTCTGGATGAGGTAACGTTACCAGAGGGCCAATCGAGCAGGTCAAGAGGCTGATGGAGCGCCGATCGGCGTACGTGCCCGACCCGACATACCTGCCAACCGGCAATCCGGTGACATCCGGGTGGGATGCCGTGGCCGCGACCCTGCCGGATCGGCCGATCCGCCTCGCAATCGATGGCCCGTGGCTGGTCGACTGGGATGACTTGGTGCAGCGGCTGCTTGCCGCGCTCCGAGCCCGGTCCACTCCGGTGCGGACCTGCGACCTCCGTGAGCTGGTAATCGGCTGGGACCGCCTGGTCCAGCTGACCGGGTCCCGGTCGCTGCCCGATGATCCGGACTTTCTGACGCTCTCGGACCTTCCCCTTGTCCGCCTGTTCCACGAGCTCCCTCGGCCGGAGGTGCCAGTCGCCGGCATTGCCATCGTGTTCGGGCCGGGAGCTGCGCTGGTGGCCCACGACCTCCTGTGGTACGCGGACGTGCCAAAGCGTCTCGCGGAGGCCGCGATTCTCGACGGAACAGGACGAAATCTCGGCCAACCGGCCAAAGGCGGGCGAGGGTCGACTCGGCGCCTGTTCTACGTCGATTGGCCGATCCTCGACCGACATCGGGATGTGATCGCTCCCGGGCTTGATCGGTGGCTCGACCTCCAGGATCAGGCCGAGCCGACGACCATCGACGGCGCCACCCTGCGCCGCTCGATGGCCACGCTGGCCCAACGTCCGTTCCGGACCCGACCGACCTTCAACTCGGCCCCATGGGGTGGCCGCTGGGGACAGGAGCAGCTGGGCCACAATCCGGAGGCCGAGAACACCGCGATCGGCTACGAGCTCATCGGTCCCGAGAGCGGCGTCCTCTTTGGCCAACCAGGCAAGGAGGTCGTGGAGATCCCGTTCCAGATGCTCGTGGCACTCCATTCAAGGTCGGTGATCGGAGATGCCGGAACCGACCGGTTTGGAACATCCTTTCCGATTCGGTTCGATTTCCTCGACACCGTGGGTGGCGGGAACCTGTCGGTCCACTGTCATCCGCGCACGGACTACATGCGCGATGTGTTCGGGTGGCCATATCCGCAGCACGAGAGCTACTACGTGATGGTCGCCGGTGCTCGGTCAAGGATCTACCTGGGGCTCCAGGACGGCCACACCGACGAGTTCCAGCATGCCGCCCAGCGGGCGCTCGATCGGGGACAGGCGCTGGATGTCGATCGGTACGTCCAGAGCCATGCGGCGCTGCCCCATCAGCTGTACCTGATTCCTGCCGGCACCCCGCATGGCAGTGGAGAGGGAAACGTGGTCCTCGAGATCAGCGCGACGCCCTATCTGTACAGCCTGCGATTCTATGATTGGCTCCGACGGGACGCCTCCGGCGAGATGCGGTCCGTGCATCTCGGCCATGCGTTTGCCAACCTCGACGCCGATCGACACGGTCCCCACGTCGCGACAGAGCTCATTCCCGCGCCAAGCGCCCATGGCTCGGGACCCGGCTGGCACGAGGAGCTCATCGGCCGCCTGGGGGAGGTCTTCTTCGAAGTTCGCCGGTTGGCACTGGACGTCGGGGCTGCAGCTGAAGGAGATACCGAGGGCAGGTTCCACGTGCTCAGCATCGTGAAAGGGGACGGTGCCTGGGTCGAGACGGCGGCGGGAACGCACCGGCTCGGATATGCCGAGACCATGGTGGTACCCGCTGCCGTGGGAGGCTATCGGCTCAAGGCAAATGGTCCCGAACAGGTGTACGTCGTCAAGGCGCTGGTGTCTGCCCAGTGACCAATCCCGTGCCGGCACTCGAGATCGGCGGCACCCATGTCTCTGCCGCGTTGGTCGATACGTCGTCGGGTCAGCGCCACGGGCGGACCGTGCACACCGCACCACTGCGCTCGGACGGCAACGCAGAGGAACTGCTGTCGGCCATTGCCACCTGCGCGCGGTCGCTCATGCCGGGGGTCTCGGCCGACGCGAGGTGGGGTGTCGCCCTTCCTGGCCCCTTCGACTACCGGACCGGCGTCGGCGAGTTCACCAGCACAGGCAAGTTCCACGCCCTTGCCGGGGTGGATCTGGGTGCGGCACTACGCACCCGATTAGGTGCGGCCGTGGGCGACATCGTCTTTTCGAATGACGCCCATGCGTTTGGCCGCGGCGAGTGCCAAGCCGGGGCCGCCCGGCACCATCGACGCGTCATGGGCATCACCCTCGGCACCGGAATCGGGTCTGTCTTTCTTGACAACGGCGCGATTGTCGATCGTGGGCCGAGGGTTCCTCCTCTCGGCCGAGCCGATCTGATCCGGGTCTCGGGCGTCCCGCTCGAGGACCTGGTGTCGCGCAATGCAATCCTGGGGCGTTACTCCGGTGCGCCGGGCACAGGCGACCAGGAATTCGATGTCGTCGATATCGCGCAGCGTGCGCGCACCGGCGATCGGGAAGCCTCCGAGGCCTTCCGCGGAGCGTTCTTG
>JACDHU010000148.1 GCA_013820865.1 Chloroflexota bacterium | reverse complement strand
CCCGGTCTTCGAGCGATCGCTGGTGACGACGGCGCTCGACGAGGCGCGTGGCCATCTCGTCGGGCTCACCGGCTGCCGGAACGGGCTCATCCCGCGGCTTCTGCTCGGGGGCGAACGACAGGCGGCTCTCACCGCGGCGCGCACCTGGGCACAGCACTTCGCCGATGGCGACTTCGCCGTCGAGCTCAGTCACCACCTGGGGCCCGATGACGACTGGCTCGTCGCCGAGCTTGCCGCCCTGGCCGACGAAGCCGGCCTGCCGACGGTCGTCACCAACGAGGTCCACTACGCCGATCCCGATGGGCATCGGCTCCAGGACGTGCTCGTCTGCATCCGCCACGGCGCGACGCTGGAGGAGGCCCGCGAGCTGCTGCTACCCAACGCCGAATATCGGCTCAAGTCAGGAGCGGAGATGGCCGCCATCGGCCAGGGCTTACCGGACGGGCGCAGCCGTCATGCCTGGGAGGCAGGTATGGCTCACAGCGCCGCCATCGGTCAAGCGTGCCGGCTGGAGCTCGGCTTCGAGCGCTATCGGTTTCCGGGGTTCACCGTGCCGGCCGGCGAGACCGCGTTCTCATATCTGTACCAGCTTGCACACGACGGTTTACTGCGCCGTTACCAGCCGATTACCAAGCGCGCGCTGTCGCAGCTGACCCACGAGCTCGACCTTATCGACCGTACCAACCTGTCCGAGTTCTTCCTCATCGTGTGGGATCTCATGGAGTTCGCGCGGCGCGGCGGCATCATCGGCCAGGGAAGAGGGAGTGCCGGCGACTCGATCGTGGCGTACTGCTTGGGCATCACCAAGGTCGACCCGATCGAGCACAAGCTCCTGTTCGAGCGCTTCATCAACGAGGCTCGCGCACTGCCGGACATCGATATCGACTTCGACGTCAACCGGCGCGAGGAGGTGATCCAGTACCTCTACACCCGCTACGGCGCCGATCACGCCGCCATGGTCTGCACCGTCGTCACCTACCGCGCGCGGTCGGCCGTGCGCGAGGTGGCCAAGGCGCTGGGCTTTCCTTCCGACGGGATTGACGCGCTGGCCAAGGCCCTCGACACCCGCGACGCCACCGATGTCGCGCGTGATCTCGCCCTGGACGGCTCATTCGCATGGCTGTTCGATGAGCTCGGAATGGACATGGCCGATGCCGCCGTCCCACCCGGCCGGGATGGTCGCGGATTCGTGCATCCGACGTCGGACTCTTCGTGGAACTCGCGGCCGCGCCCGACGCTTGACCTGCGACCGGTCAGCGAAGGCGGCTGGGTTCCGCCGAAGAAGGCACGCGTGCTCGACGCATCGGTCACGAGCGTGCGCCATGAATCGGAGACCACCAAGCGCTATGCACGATCCGGTGAGCTGGCGGGGGGAGAGCTCGCGCTGCCGGCGCCGCGTGACAACGGCACGCCGGGGCCGTCGAGCGGGCGACCGGCGCTGGTGCGGGTGGATCCGGAGAGCGGGATGCCGATCGAGGAACGTCGGCGACCGCGCGTCGTGCCGGTCGTCGTGCCGGAATCCCCTCGACAGGAGAGCGGCCAGCAACCAGCAGACCACGCTCCACGCAACCGATGGCAATGGCTCCTCAACCTCTGCGCCGAGATCGACGGCTTCCCGCGTCATCTCGGCATCCACGTCGGCGGCATGCTGGTTACGAGGACGCCGCTCATCGATCTCGTGCCCATCGAAAAGGCCACCATGCCGAATCGGGTCGTGACGCAGTACGACAAGGAGGACATCGAGCAGCTCGGCCTCGTGAAGATCGATCTCCTCAGCCTCAGAACCCTCGGCGTCATCAGCGACGCCCTGACGCGTATCGACCGCGACACGGGCAACCGACCCGATCTCGACAGCCTCCCGCACGACGATCCGGAGGTGTATCGGTCCATCCAGGCGGCCGATACGGTCGGCATGTTCCAGATCGAGTCCCGCGCCCAGATGCAGTCGCTCCCCAAGGCACGGCCCGAGCGCTTCGAGGATCTCGTCGTGCAGGTCGCGATCATCCGGCCCGGACCGGTGCAGGGCAACGCCGTCCACCCGTATCTGCGGCGACGTGCTGGTGAGGAAGAAGTCACCTACGCGCATGAATCCCTCAAACCTATCCTAGAGGACACGCTGGGCGTGATCCTGTACCAGGAGCAGGTGATGCAGGTCGCCATCGAAGTGTGCGGCTACACCGCCACCGAGGCCGATATCTTCCGCAAGGCCATGGGCTCCCATCGGTCCCACGCCAAGATGCAGGCCGAGCGCGGCCGGTTCGTCGGCGGCGCCATGCACACCGGACTGACGGAGAAGGACGCGGAGGCGCTGTTCCAGAAATGCTCCGCCTTCGCCGAGTTCGGCTTCGCGCGCGCCCACGCCGCGGCATTCGCCAAGATCAGCTACGACACCGCCTGGCTCAAGCGCTACTACCCGGCGCACTACACCGTCGGCGTGCTCAACAACCAGCCGATGGGCTTCTACTCGCCCGCGGTCGTCATCAACGACGCCAAGCGCCACGGCATCGCGGTGCTCCCCATCGACGTCAACGAGTCCGCCTGGGAGCACGACACGCGACCTGGCCCCGACGACGCATACGCCATCCGGCTGGGCCTGCGCCAGGTCAAGGGGATCGACGAGCGCGCGCGCGAGGTGCTCGACGCCGAACGACAACGCGGTTCCTACGCGAGCGTCCGCGACTTCGTCGCCCGAACGGGACTCGGCGAGCAGGTGGTCGAGCGGCTCATCAGCATCGGTGCTTTCGACTGGACCGATGCGCCCCGCCGCGAGCTCCTCTGGCAGCTGCGCACGACCATGGCCGACGCCGACCCCGAGCGTCCTGCCCTTGGACTGACCGATGACGCCCAGCGCGCGCTGGGCGCCTCACTTCCTCCCATGACCGACGCCGAGAAGGTGGCTGCCGACTACCGCGACACCAGCGTGTCGCCCAACCTGCACGCCGTCGAGCTGTTCCGCGAGCGACTGACTTCACGCGGCGTGATCACGGTGTCGCAGGCGGCCGCGCTGCGCGATCGGTCCCAGATCCGGCTGGCCGGGTTGGCGGTGAGCGTGCAGCATCCGATGACGGCCAAGAACTTCGTGTTCATCGCGCTCGAGGACGAGACGGGCATGATCAACGTCACCCTGCGGCCGCAGGTGTACCAGGCGCACCGCGCGCTGCTGCATCGGCACCCGCTGCTGGTCATCGACGGGCGGCTCCAGGTGGAGGGCGCCGTGCTCAACGTCATCGCGCAGCGCCTGCGCTCGGTGGACACCGTGCTCGACGCACCCGCGGAGCGGCTCGACCTCGCGAAGCAGCAGCGCATGTTCCGCTGAGTCAGTCGCCAGAACGGCACTGAGCGTCCAAATTGCCCGGGGGATGGAGATCGATGTGCCAGTCGCCCCTGCGGAACCGATCCATGGCCGAACGCGTCAGAGCGGGTGCTGCAGCATCGATTCCGATCCAACGCCCCGCAATGAACAAGGAGGACGGTCGATGCGACGTCCATGGCTTTCGCTCGCGGTCGCAGTGACCGCCCTGCTCATCACGGCCGCGCCCATATTGGCGTGCGGCGGCCTCATCGGCCCGAATGGTGCCGTCAATCTGCTGCGGACGACCACGTTCGCCGGCTACACCGATGGCGTCGAGCACTACGTCACCAGCTTCGAGTTCGCCGGTGGCGGCGGTGCGTTCGGCTCCATCACGCCCCTGCCCGGCATTCCCACCGACGTCGAGCGCGGCGGCGATTGGACGCTCCAACGGCTCATCCGCGAGACCGATCCCGCTCCTGAAGCCGCCTTCCTCTCGGCCGGGGACGCCGGCGGTACGGCGCGCGAGGCCGAGGTTCTGCTCGAAACGACGATCGACGCGCTCGACATCACCATCCTGCGCGGCGGTGGCGACGAGGTCGGCCTGTGGGCAAAGAACCACGGCTTCCGCCTTCCGCCCGATGCGCCCGAAGTCCTCGACTTCTACGCCGACCGCAGCCCGATCTTCATGGCTGCCGCCTTCGACGCCGATGCGGCCGCGGCGCGAGGCCAGACCGTCGGCGATGGCACGCCCGTGCACCTGACCATCCCGACCGATAATCCGTGGGTGCCGCTGCGCATCCTGGGCCTGGGCAAGGCCGCAGGTGAGACCGTCGAAGCCGATGTCTACCTGTTGACCGATGAGAAGCCCGCGCTGCTGCCAAGGGCAGGCGCCTTCATCGAGTCGAACGGCCTCATCCTCGATCACAGCGCCGCCGCGACGGACCTCCTGCTGGACGACCTGCGTTCGGATGCCGGCATGGAATGGATTCCCGAAGAGGCCTGGCTGACGAAGGTGGTGGTCGACACCCAGGCGGGGGATCTCGACTTCGACCTGGCCATCGACGCATCGGGCGCCGGTGCACCGTCGCCGATCGACGCCGGATTCGCACCCTTCGGTCCGGATCCGGCGCCGGGAGCGCCCGTCGCGCTTTACCTCCTGCTGGCAGCTGCCACCTTGATCGCCGTTCCGATCGCGCTCGATCGGTCCACTCGCGGTCGGACGGGCCGGCCGCCGCTCGCGGGCGCATGAGGCGTCGTGCCATGCCGATGGTCGTTGCGCTGCTCATCGTGGCGCTGTCGACCATCGGCTGCGCTCCGGGACCGCAGACGGTAACGCTCACGATTCGCTACTCGGGCTTTGACGTGACGGAGCTCCGGGTGCCGCGCGGCGTCCCGGTCACCATCGTCCTCGTCAACGACGATCCAATCGACCACGAATGGCTCATCGGCGACGAGGAGTTTCACGAGGCGCATCGCACGGGAACCCACGCCGCGCACGGTAAGATCCCGACCGAGGTCACGGTACCGGCGCTCGAGACGGTCGAGACGACGATCACGTTCGAGGAAGCCGGCACGTTTGCCTATGTCTGTCACCTGCCGGGCCACGAGGCGTACGGCATGGTCGGCATCCTGACCGTGAGCGATTGACGCGGCTTCGTATACTCCGGGCGTGTTGCGCCCGAACCCGCCCCGCCTCATCACGGTTGTCATCGCGGTCGCGCTGATCATTGTCGGGGTGTCGGTCACGGTATTTCCGCTCGACTTCGTGAATGAGGCGCTCAACATCGTGCAGGGCTACGCCGGCACGAGCATCGAGGTCACGACCGAGATCGGCTGGCTGTTCCTGCTCGCGGGCAACCTAGCGCTCATCGCCGGCTCGCTCCTGCCCGGAATCTGACCGATGGGCCGCATGAACTTCGCCCCGCGCATGCCGAC
>JACDHU010000009.1 GCA_013820865.1 Chloroflexota bacterium | reverse complement strand
GCCGGGCCGCCCACGGAACGTCGGGATCGAGGCGGCCTCGGGTACCTACGTCTTCATCGTGGACCACGATGATTGGCTCGGCGACGAGGCACTCGAGCGGATGTATACGCGCGCGGAGCGCAACCAGGCCGATGTCGTCATCGGTAAGGAGGTCGGCCACGGCTTCGGTGTGCCGCGTCGCATCTTCCGCCACAGCATCGACGACGCGAAGCTCGGCCGAGATCCCCTCCTGGCGTTACTGACCCCCCACAAGCTCTTCCGCCGATCGATGCTGCTGGATTACGACATCCGCTTCCCGGAGGGCAAGCGCCGTCTCGAGGATCACCACTTCGTCATCCAGGCCTACTTCCATGCGCGGCGGATCACCGTTCTCGCCGACTATCCGACGTACCACTGGGTGAAACGGTCCGGTGGTGAGAACGCCACCGGCCACTCCTTCGATCGCCGGGCGTACTACTCGAATTTGCGCGACATCCTTGACATCGTCGACCGTCATACGGAGCCGGGCGTGGACCGCGATCGGTTCTACTCTCACTGGCTTCGATACAAGATGATCCATAAGCTGCTCAGGCCGGTCTTCCGCAAGCCAGGGACCAACTCGCGCGTCCTCTACGACGAGGTCCGCACGCTCATGCTGGAGCGGTTCCCGCCATCGGTGGATCGACATCTCCCGGTCGGGTATCGGATCGTGGCGGCGGCCGTGCGTGCGGATCGATTGGACCTGGTGATCGCCGCGGCACAGTTCGCTCACGGGCTGCGCCTGGGGATCGGGCTTCGGGACCGGAGCGTTCGGGGTGGCACAATCGATCTCGCGTTGGATTGCTCCTTCATCGATGACGCGGGCGCTCCCCTCGTGCTCGTCAGGGATGGCGAGATGGTGCGGTGGGTTCCGCCGGCCAAGCTCATCGATGGCCTCGATCTCCAGCCGGACGATCTCGACTGTAGCGACCTCATGGATTCCGCCGAGCTGGACGTTTTTGTTCGTCAGCGGCGCACCGCCCTGGAGTACGACCGTCGGGTGGCGATTCCGGTGCAAGAGGGACCGGATCGGACCGTCCTGCTCACGGGAATGACCAATGTGTCGATCGATGTGGCGACGGTGGCCGCGGGGGAGCCGCTCCCCGACGGCAGGTGGGATGTGCTGGCGCAGATCGAGTTCGGCGGATGGCGTGCCAGCACGCGCATCCCCGGGCCCGGCGGCGGACTGTTTGCCCTGGATGTCGGGGCCGACGGACAGTCCGTGGAGTTCGTCCCGGGCACGCCTCCGGCGTCGGGCACCACGGGGCAATCCAAGCGCATCGGGAAACCGGGAACGGTGCGCGGCCTGGCGCAGGGCATGAGGCTGCTTCCCGTGTACCGCGTCGCAAAGAGGTTCGCCCGGTTCCTGGGTCGTTAGATGGCGCAGCCTCAACGAGGCTGGAGTGGTATTGCTGGTTCGGCTAAACTCGCTCACCCTGCAGGAGTCCCTCACTCGCCGTGCCAGCCCCGAACTTCGACGTCATCGTCAGCCTCGCCAAGCGACGCGGATTCGTCTTCCCGTCGAGCGAGATCTATGGCGGCATGGCCGGGTTCTGGGACTGGGGTCCGCTCGGCGTCGAGCTGAAGAACAATGTGAAAGCCGCCTGGTGGCGCCACATGGTCCACCTGCGCGACGATGTCGTTGGGTTGGATGCGTCAATCATCATGAACCCGCGCGTGTGGGAGGCATCCGGGCACGTCGCCGGCTTCAGCGACCCGATGGTCGACTGCCGCAACTGCAAGCTTCGATTTCGGGAGGACGACCTCAAGGGTGCGCCGAGTGAGATCGCCTGCCCGAACTGCGGCAACAAGGGCACATTGACCGATGCGCGCCAGTTCAACCTCATGTTCGCGACGCACGTCGGGCCGGTCGCGGAGTCCGCATCGGTCGCGTATTTGCGTCCGGAGACCGCACAGGCCATGTTCGTCCAGTTTGAGAACGTGGCCACCTCCATGCGACGCAAGCTGCCGTTCGGCATCGCCCAGATGGGCCGATCCTTCCGCAACGAGATCACGCCGGGCAACTTCATCTTCCGGCTCCGCGAGTTCGAGCAGATGGAAATGGAATTCTTCGTCCACCCGCGCGACGAGGACACCTGGTTCGCGCACTGGGTCGAGTTTCGCCACCGCTGGTGGACCGATGTGCTCGGGATCTCGCCTGATCGCCTGCGCCTGCGTCCGCACGAGGCCGATGAGCTCAGCCACTACTCGAAGCAGACCACTGATATCGAATACGAGTTTCCTATCGGCTGGTCGGAGCTTGAAGGCGTCGCTGACCGGACGGATTTCGACCTGCGCGCCCATGCGGCGGCCAGCGGCAAGAAGCTCGAGGTCTTCGATGAATCGTCGGGGGAGCACGTCGTGCCGTTCGTGATCGAGCCCGCCATGGGCGTGGAGCGCGCCGTCCTCACAGTCCTGGTGGACGGCTATGAGGAGGAGCAGCTGGCGAAGGAGAAGCGCGTCGTCCTGCGGCTGCGTCCTGAGCTGGCACCGATCAAGGCGGCCGTCCTGCCGCTGCTGCGCAACCGCCCCGAGCTGGTGGAGCGGGCTCGGGGGTTGACCGCCGACCTGAAGCAGCTGGTCCCCGCGATGTACGACGACACGGCATCCATCGGGAAGCTATATCGCCGCCAGGACGAGATCGGCACCCCGTTCTGTGTCACCGTCGACCCCGAGTCGTTCGAGGACGGCGCCGCCACCATCCGCGAGCGCGACTCGATGACCCAGGAACGCGTGTCGCTCGACCTCATACCGCAGCGCGTGGCCGACCTCGTTGCCGGGCGCTCAGCGTGGGAAGGCGTGTCCGGGGATGCTCTGGAAGAGCGGTGAAGGCGCCAGCTGCCGTGCACGGTCATGACGACGCTCGACGAGATCCGCGCCGCGGATGACCGCGGCGATCACGAGCTTGTGCTGCGCCTGACCGACGCGATTCTCACGACGCGACCCGGCGACGACGCTGCGCACGAGTACCGTGCCCGCGCGTTCCTCGCTCTGGGCCGAACGGACGAGGCTGCGCGCCATGCCGCCGATGCCGTGCGCTTGGATCCGGACGAGATCCGTTACCGCGAGCTTCTGGCCCGGTCCCTCTCGGCCGAGGGTGCGCACCGAGAAGCAGCCGCGGAGTTCGGCCGCCTGGCCCGCAACGACCCGCGACAGACCGCGTGGACCGTTGCCGAGGCCGAGGAGCGACTGGGTGCCGCGCAGCCGGCGATGGGTGTCGACGCCGCACGACGCGCCGTGCGTATGGCGCCTCGCAACGGCCGTGCCCAGCTGGCGCTATCGCAGGCGCTGGCCCGCACCGGCGACGCACGCGGTGCCTTCCAGGCCGCCAGCCTCGCGACCGAGCTCCTGCCGGATGACCTCGCTGCCCGCGAGGCGCTCGCCGACGCCCACTGGCTCGCGAACGAGGACGCGGCCGCCTTCGCCGAGTTCCGCGCTCTCGTCGATGAGTTCGCGGGCGCTGACCGTGACAGAGTCGAGCGCAAGGCGCGAACTCTCTACCGGCAGCATGCCGGCCTGCTCGGTCGGCTGGTTGCCGGAATCGGTCCACTCTTTGACCTCGCGTTCAGCCGCGGCTGGCTGCACGTCGACCGATGAGCGAGATCCGCCTGCGAACCGCCCTGAGCGACGAGCTCAGCGCCGAGCGCTTCGAGGAGCTCACCCGGCTGTGCGAGGCCGCGTTCGAGGAGCCGTTCGCATCGGCCTGGGAGCGCGTTGGTCCCGGAGTGCACGTGCTGGGCGAGATGGAGGGTCATGTCGTGGCACACGCCATGATCGTCGACCGGCGCATTTATCTTGGTCACGAAGCCGATGTTGCCCTCGATGTCGGCTACGTGGAACATGTCGCGACGCTGCCCGAGCTGCAGGGTCATGGCCATGGCGCCGCGGTCATGCGCGAGATCGGCGGCATCATTCGCGATGAATATGCCCTGGGGGCCCTCGCCACCGGCAGCACCGGCTTCTACGAGCGGCTCGGCTGGGAGACGTGGCTCGGTCCGACCTCGGTTCGCATGGTCGAGGGCGAGCGCGTCCGCAGCACCGAGGACGACGGCAACGTGATGATCCGTCGCACCTCGCGCTCGCCTGCCGATCTCGACCTGCGTGCGCCGATCGCCATTGACTGGCGCGCCGAAGAGCCCTGGTAGAAGGTCCTGCCCTCTTCCGGCGATCTCCATGGCATCGGTCCATGACGGCTACAATTCAGGCTCCCACCAAGCGACCTGCACGAGGATCCCCCACGCCGCATGGCCACGACCGCTCGCAAGCCCCGCCGCACCCGCTCGAAGCCGAAAACCGCAACAGCCGCCACTAACGGCAAGCTGATTTACACGTTCGCCGAGGGGAATGCCTCCATGCGCTCGACGCTGGGGGGCAAGGGCGCCGGCCTGGCCGAGATGACGAACGCTGGCCTGCCGGTTCCTCCGGGCTTCACGATCACCACCGAAGCCTGCAACGCCTACTACACCGCCGGCAAGGAGATGCCGCCGGGGCTGTGGGACGACGTTATCGGGCATATGAAGGCCCTCGAGCAGGAGACGGGCAAGGGCTTCGGCGACACCACGAACCCGCTGTTGGTCAGCGTCCGATCCGGCGCGGCCTTCTCCATGCCGGGAATGATGGATACCGTTCTCAACCTGGGCCTCAACCCCGACACCGTCCAGGGCCTCATCACGCTCACCGGGAATGAGCGCTTCGCATGGGACGCGTGGCGCCGGTTCGTCGCGATGTTCGGGCGCATCGTGCTCGGCCTCAAGGCGGAGGACTTCGACGAGCCGTTCGACGAGCTCAAGCATCGCGCCAAGGCCAAGCTCGACACCGATCTGACCGCCGACCAGCTGAAAGATATCGGCAATCGGTTCGCGGAGATCGTGAAGGACAAGACCGGGGAGGAGTTTCCGACCGATCCGTATCGGCAGCTGGAGCTGGCGGTGCGAGCCGTCTTCGACTCCTGGTTTGGCAAGCGCGCGCACGACTACCGCGAGTTCAACAAGATCCCGCATGACCTCGGCACCGCCGTGAACGTCGTCACCATGGTGTACGGCAACATGGGCGACGACTCGGGCACCGGCGTCGCCTTCACGCGCGACCCCAACACCGGTGAGAAAGCGCTCTTCGGCGAGTACCTGACCAACGCGCAGGGCGAGGATGTCGTGGCCGGTGTGCGAACGCCGGACAAGATCAGCCAGATGCGCGACGTCATGCCCGAGGTGTACGCGCAGTTCGAGGAGATCGCGCAGCGGCTCGAGGGCCATTACCGCGACATGCAGGATCTCGAGTTCACCATCGAGCGTGGCACGCTCTACATGCTCCAGACTCGATCCGGCAAGCGCACGGCGCCCGCCGCCGTGAAGATCGCAGTCGACATGGTCAACGAGGGCGTGCTGACCAAGGAAGAGGCGCTCCAGCGCGTCGACCCGGCGCAGATCGTCCAGCTCCTTCTGCCGCGCTTCGACGAGGCCGCTAAGGCGAAGGTGGGGGATCGGTTGCTCGGGAAGGGCCTCAACGCCTCGCCCGGAGCCGCCGTTGGCCAGGCCATCTTCGACCCCGATCGCGCCGTTGCGGCGCGTGACGCGGGCAACGCGGTGATCCTGGTGCGCATCGAGACCAGCCCCGACGACGTGCACGGCATGCTCGCCGCCAAGGGCGTGCTCACGGCGCGCGGTGGTGCGACCTCGCATGCCGCCGTTGTGGCGCGTTCCATGGGCCTGCCCTGCGTGGCGGGTGCGGAGTCGCTCAAGATCAACTATGCCAAGCGCGAGATGCGCGCCGGATCGGCCACGGTGGCCGAGGGCGACGTGATCAGCATCGACGGCACGACCGGCGAGATCTTCGCGGGCGAGCTTCCGACCATCGAGGCCCGCTTCGAGGACGAGCACGACCTCGCCACCCTGCTTGGCTGGGCCGATGAGGTGCGCACCATGCAGGTCTGGGCCAACGCTGACTATCCCCGCGACGCGGAACGCGCTCGAGCGTTCGGCGCGCAGGGCATCGGCCTGTGTCGCACCGAGCACATGTTCTTCGAGGGCGACCGCCTGCCGACCGTGCGGCGCATGATCCTCAACGCGCATGCCGCCACCGCTGCCAGGGCTAAGGCCGATGCGGACCTCTCTGTAGAGGAACGTGAGGCGATCTCGACCTTCGACACGGCTCTGGCGGAGCTCGAAACGCTCCAGACCGATGACTTCGCTGGGCTGTTCCGTGCCATGGATGGCCTGCCGGTGGTCATCCGTCTCATCGATCCGCCGCTGCACGAGTTCCTTCCTTCACACGACGAGCTCGTGGCGGAGACCACGCGGCTGCGCACGACGCTCGAGCTGACCGGCGGCGACGGGCTGCTCCAGCAGGGCCTCGTCAGGGTGTTCGGCAAGAAGGACGCGAACCGCGCGATGCGGAAGCTCGGGCTCTCAAAGTCGGATCGGTCAGGGCTTGACACCGAGCTCGCCGAGAAGGAGGAGCTGCTGCATGCGGTTGAGGCGATGCGCGAGCAGAACCCCATGCTGGGGCTGCGCGGCGTGCGGCTGGGCCTGATGGTGCCGGACGTGGTGAAGATGCAGACACGGGCCATCCTGGCTGGTGCCGCGCGCGTTGCTGCCGAGGGCCTGACGCCGCTGCCGGAAATCATGATTCCCCTGGTCGGGCACGTGAACGAGCTGCGCGAGACACGCACTATCCTCGAGGCTGAGGTCGCTCGCATCGTCGAGAGCAGCGGTCAGCAGGTGGACTACAAATTCGGGACGATGATCGAGGTGCCGCGTGGCGCGCTGACCGCCGACGAGATTGCCGAGCACGCCGAGTTCTTCAGCTTCGGCACCAACGATCTGACCCAGATGGGCTTCGGCTACTCGCGCGACGACGCCGAGGGCAAGTTCCTGATGCAGTACGTCGACCGCAAGGTGCTGCCCGAGAATCCGTTCCAGGTGCTTGACGTTTCGGGGATCGGACAGCTCGTGCGCATGGGCGTCGAGAAGGGTCGCGCCACGAAGTCGGACCTCAAGATCGGGATCTGCGGCGAGCACGGCGGAGACCCGCAGAGCATCGCCTTCTGCCACGAGGTCGGGCTCAACTACGTGTCGTGCTCACCGTTCCGCGTGCCCGTCGCCCGCCTTGCCGCCGCGCAGGCCGCCATCGCCACGACGGAGCTGCGCGACAAGTAGCACGGATCGAGTCCGCTATTCTGCATCCGACCGGTCGGCCCTTCGAACGTGACTCCCCATCCGCGCTCGAACGGGTCTCACCTCGCACCACGAGCGCAGACCCGGTCGCGCACCGCGTTGACCGGTGAAGATTGCGCCGATGGGCAGTAGAGGTAGTCCATGAACTCCTGGTACGTGGCTGGCGCGGGCGCCGCCGCGATCGGCGGCTTGCTGTTGGCCGGTCTCTTCGCACGGCAGGTCAACGCGGCCGATCCCGGAAACGAACGCATGCGCGAGCTCATGGCGGCCATCCGTGAAGGCTCGATGGCCTTCCTGCGTCGCCAGTACACCGTGCTGGCCGGCTTCGTGGCAGTCGTCGCGCTGCTGATCTTCGCCATCCCGGACTACCGGTTCTTTGGTGCCGGAGCCTACCTGGCGGGCGCGATCGCCTCGGGCAGCGCCGGCTTCATCGGCATGCGAATCGCCACGGCGGCGAACGCACGGACCACGGAGGCGGCGCGTACCGGTGGTGTGGCGGCTGCGCTGAGTCTTGCGTTCCGCGGCGGCGCAGTGATGGGCTTCACCGTTGCCGGCCTGGGACTGCTGGGCGTGACGATCCTCTTCTTCCTGTTCATCCAGGCGCTGGAAGTGCCGAACGCGCCGACGCTCATCGCCGCCTTCGGTCTAGGCGCCAGCAGCATCGCGCTCTTCGCCCGCGTCGGCGGCGGCATCTATACCAAGGCGGCCGATGTCGGAGCCGATCTCGTCGGCAAGGTGGAGGCCGGCATCCCCGAGGATGATCCGCGCAACCCGGCCGTCATCGCCGACAACGTGGGCGACAACGTGGGCGACGTTGCCGGCATGGGCGCCGACCTGTTCGAATCGTACGTCGGCTCGATCGTCGCGCCCATCGTGCTCGGTGCCGTCGTCTTCGCGGGTACGTCGGACCCGATGGCGGGCATCGTCTTCCCGTTGGCGATTGCGGGCGCGGGGATGGTGGCGAGCATCATCGGCGCATTCTTCGTACGCACCAGTCCGGGGGGCAACCTGGGTGCCGCGCTGCACCGTGGCACGAACGTCGCGGCGGGCCTGACGGCGCTCGCCGTCGCTGGTCTGTCCGTGCTCATCCTGGGCCCGGTCGCGGAAGTCGAGCAGCCGCTCTTCTTCGCCGCCGCGATCATCGGCGGCCTGGTGGCCGGGCTCGCCATCGGCTGGCTGAGCGAGTACTACACCTCCGACCACTACGGCCCGGTCAAGCGCCTGGCGGAGCAGGCACGCACCGGACCGGCGACCGTCATCCTGGGCGGGCTGGCGGGTGGCATGCGCTCGACGGCGCCGAGCATCATCGTCATCGCCGCGGCCATCGTGGTGGCCTTCGTGTTCGGTAACCTCGCGATTCCCGGCGACGACAACTCGGGCATCTACGGCATCGCCCTCGCGGCCATCGGCATGCTGGCGACCACGGCCATCACCGTCAGCGTGGACGCGTATGGACCGATCGCCGACAACGCGGGCGGGATTGCCCAGATGGCGGACCTTCCCCCGGAGGTGCGCCGCGATACCGATGCGCTCGACTCGCTCGGCAACACGACCGCGGCGGTGGCCAAGGGCTTCGCCGTCGGATCGGCGGCGCTCACCGCGCTGGCGCTCTTCCGCAGCTTCACCGAGACCGCCAACGCCGCCCTGATCGAGGCCGGGCGTCCGACCATCCTGCTCGACATCACCGATGTATCCGTCACGGTCGGCCTGTTCATCGGCGCCATGCTGCCGTTCCTGTTTGCCGCCATCACCATCGAGGCGGTGGGGCGCGCCGCCAACGCCATGATCATCGAGGTGCGCCGGCAGTTCGCCGAAATCCCCGGTCTGCGCGAGGGCGCTCCGGGCGCTCGAGCGGACTACACCCGCTGCGTCGACATCAGTACCGCGGCGGCGCTGCGCGAGATGGTCATCCCGGGTGCCCTGGCGATCGTGACCCCGCTCGTCATCGGCTTCATCAGCCTCCAGGCACTCGGTGGTTTCCTGGTGGGCGCGCTGATCTCCGGGTTCCTGCTCGCCATCTTCATGGCCAACGCGGGTGGGGCGTGGGATAACGCCAAGAAGTACGTCGAGTCAGGCGAGGTCGGCGGGAAGGGCAGCGAGCCGCACAAGGCGGCGGTCGTTGGGGACACTGTCGGCGATCCGCTGAAGGACACGGCCGGTCCGTCGATGAACATCCTGATCAAGGTCATGAGCGTCGTCTCGCTCATCGCCGTACCCGCGTTCGTCGGGTTCCGGCCCTTCTAGGGAAGGACCTCGCACAGCGGTTCGAGCGGCTCACAACTGGGACTTGGTGCTGGCGTCGGCGTTGGACTCGGCGTCGGGCTTTCCGAGGGGATCGGCGTCGGACTCGGACTCGGACTTGGCGTCGGCGACGGTGACGGCGTCGGCGTCGGCGGAGCCGCCGTCGGAGCGGCGGTCGGAGCCGGAGCGGCGGTGGGTGGTGGCGGGGTAATCACGACGGCAGTCGGACGCGGCGTCGGCGCTGCCGTCTGAAAGGGTGGAGTCACCGGGCCAGGCGTTGGTTGGGCCGCCGCGCTCGTCCCGGCAGGTGGTGATGCCGTCGAATCCGCGCTGAATGACGCCAACGGGCTTGCGGTCGCCGATGGCGATCCCGTTGCCGATGCTGTTGGCACTCCCGTGGCGGTTGCCGTTCCGTCCGGCGCACCACCGACGCCGCCGAGCACCCCCTCGGCCGGGGTGGACTGCGGCGTTGCTTCGATCTCGGCCAGCTCGCCACCGCCCGGAGGGATGAGGCTGCCGACGCCGATGGCGGTGGCGACGGCGACGAACCCGACAGCCGCGATTCCGGCCGCCGATCGAGCGATCGCGGTGCCGATGAACGGAGAACGCATCGGTCGCCCGAGTGTCGGCGGGGCTCCGGCCGCGCCAGCATTCACCGCCGTCAGGGCATCGAGTCCGGCCGCCAGCCGCAGGCAGTCATCACACGCCGAGGCGTGCAGAGCCACGTCGCGCGGCAGCTCGGCGACCGCGCCGTCCGTCAGCCAGGAACGGAATCGGTCATGGTGAGGGTCATTCATGTCATCGCTCGTGCCGCTATGGCGCGGACTCGATCCACCGTGGGTCCGGCGATGGGGAGCGCATCACCCGCGGTGGCGGCATAGGCGCGGAAGTACCTCGTCCGTGCCCGCGCCAGCAGGTCGCTCAGCTGCCGGTCACTCCGTCCCACGATGACGGCGACATCGGGGAGGCCAAGCCGCTCGATATTCGCGGCAACGAGCGCCGCTCGCTCGCGAAGGCTCAGCGCCGCGAGTCCGGCGATGATTGCGTCATCGACGTCCATTCGCTCCAGGATTGCCATCCGATCCGATCTGCGCGGGTCGGGGCCGCGTCGACGTCGGGTCACGTCGCGAACAACCCGACATCGCAGCCAGGCCGCGGCGCGCTCAGGGTGTCGAAGTTCGCCCAGCCGTTCGGACGCGTCGGCGAGGGCGTCTGCGCTGAGCCGCGCGGCGCGTGCTCGATCACCAAGCGTCAGCAGCAGCGCGAAACCGTGCAGCGTCGGGCCGTGGAGCTCGCGGAAAGCGGCGTGCTGGGCCTCGGCGGCGGCGGTGCTGGGTGACGCGGCTGGCTGCATCGGCTCTCGTGGCAGGGAAGTTCGGATGAGAGTGAGAGTGGTGTGGTCCGGTGCGGAGTCTACCGCCTCCGCATCACGCTGCAAAACGGACGTATCCACGGGTCGAAGGCAGCCGGGAGGCTTGCGCGGCGTCGGTGGGTCGGGATGACCGGGGCTTGACAAGGGGCTATAATTGGCTCTCAGACCTTGACAAAGTACTTGACACGCGCTCGAACAGGGCGCGAGGACGCGGCCATCACCCTTTCATCTGGAACCTCATCTGGCATCGTCGCGGAGATCAAGGCGAAGCTGCCCGCCGTCGAGATCGTGGGCGAGACGGTGCAGCTCAAGCGAGCCGGAACCGTGCACAAGGGGCTCTGTCCGTTCCACGCGGAGAAGACACCCTCGTTCATCGTTACCCCCGAGCGCGAGACGTGGCACTGCTTCGGCTGCGGCGAGCACGGCGATATCTTCACCTTTCTCATGCGCCGCGATGGGCTGGACTTTCGCGAGTCGCTGACCCGGCTGGCTGAGCGGGCGGGGGTCGAGCTGTCCGAGCGCACCGCGCGCGAGGATCGTCGCAAACGCCGCCTGCGCGAGGCGTTGGAAGCCGCGGTCGCCTGGTACCGCGAGGTCCTGCTTCAGGCTGGCCAGGCGGAACGCGCTCGTGCGTACCTCGCCGAGCGAGGGTTCACGGAGGAGACCCTGGATCGGTTCACCATCGGCTATGCACCCAATACCTGGGAGGCCCTGACCAAGCGTCTTCGTGGGAAGGGCTTCACCGATGCCGAGCTGACCGATGCCGGCCTCGCCAGCCCGTCCACACGCGGTGGCGTATACGACCGCTTCCGCGGGCGGATCATCATCCCGATTCGGGATGTCTCCGCTCGCGCCATCGGTCTTGGCGGTCGAATCATGCCCGACGCCGAGGGTCCGAAATACCTGAACTCGCCGGCCACGGTGCTGTTCGACAAGAGCCGGACCCTGTACGGGATCGATCTCGCCAAGGGCGCCATCCGCCGCGAGAAGCTCACGGTCATCGTTGAGGGCTATACCGATGTCATGGCCGCCCACCAGGCCGGCTTCGCCAACGTCGTTGCCAGTCTCGGCACCGCGCTGACGGCGGGCCAGGTGGAGCTTGCCAATCGCTATGCCGATGCGGTCGCGCTCGCGTACGACGTCGACCTCGCCGGTGAGGCGGCGACCCAGCGTGGTCTTCTCGAGGAGCTCGGCCCGGTGGTCAGCAAGGTGCGCGTCATTCGCATTCCCGCGGGCAAGGACCCCGATGAGCTCATCCGGACCGATCCCGACGGATGGCGTCAATCGGTCGCCGATGCCGAGGAGCTGTTGCCGTACTTCATGGCGCGAGCAGCCGCGGAGGTCGACATGCGTCAGGCCCAGGGCCGCAGCGCCTATTCGCGACGCATGCTCGACCTGCTGCGCCGCATCCCGGACCGGGTTGAGCAGGATTCTTACGTGCCGCAGCTGGCCCAGCTGGCCGGGATTGATGAGCGCGTCCTGCGAGATGAACTCTCGCGGGGTCCCGTGCCGGTCTCGATTCGACCACAGCAGTCGACGTCGCCGCTCGACGGCGAGCCAAAGCTGGACCAGTTGCAGCGAGAAGCTCTGATCCTCCTGCTGATCAACCCGTCGCTGGCAGCAGAGTTGCCCGAAGGTGAGCGCCTTCCTCTCCGCGATGAGTCCGCGCAGGCGCTGGGTCAGGCCTGGCGCACCGCGGTGGTGGCGGCGGGTGGCCGGCCGGACCTCGAGGCCTTGGTGGCCGGTCTCGACGCCGCGAGTGCGGATCTGGCGCGGAGCCTGCTGGCCATGGTCCGAGCGCGTGGCATGCGCCCCGACCTCGAGACCGATCGCGAATCGTTTCGCGTGTGCCTGCTCCGCCTTCGTGTGGAACACACGACCGAGCGATTGAGCGACATGGAGGCCCTGATCCGCGCGAGCGCGGAGGACGGGTCGACTGATGACATTCGAGATCTGGAACGACAGTTCCAGGAGCTGACGCAGCAACGCGAGCAGCTGGTGAGAACGATGAGAGGACCGGCCATGGTGTCCGGCGAGAGGAGAAGCTGAGCGTGGCGACAAACACGAGAACCCCGAAGCCACCGGCGAAGGCCGAGCCGGCGAAGAAGACCACGGCGAAGTCCGAGCCCAAGCCGCCGACGAAGGTCTCGGCCCCGCCGGCGAAAAAGGCGGCGGCGACGTCAAAGGCTGTTGCGCCGGCAAGGCGTGGGACGACGGCCGGCGGCAGCGTGGACCAGAGGGCCCAGGCTGCCATCGTCAGCGGCCTGATCAAGCGCGGTCGTGAAGAGGGCTTCATCACGCACGATCAGATTCTCGAGGCGCTGCCCCAGCCCGAGGCGCAGATGGCCCAGATCGAGGAGCTGTATGCCACCGCACATGAGGCGGGGATCGAGGTCCTCGACGCTGATAACCAGCCGACCCTCATTGGCGAGCCCGAGGGGGGAGAGTCCGAGACGAAGAAGCCTGCTTCGGCGTCAAGCAGGACGAAGCCCGGCGAGGAGGATCTCGAGGCCCTGGCCGCGGACCTCATCGGTATTGACGACCCGGTGCGCATGTACCTCAAGGAGATCGGCAAGGTCGCGCTCCTGACGGCGGAGGAGGAGGTCGTCCTTGCCAAGGCCATCGAGCTCGGTGAGCTCATGGTCGAGGATCCGGCGCGCGCGCTGGTGAACTTGTTCGCGTGGGTGACGCTTGATCTGGAGCCGAAGGCGCGAAGCATGGCCGCCATGCGCGCGTTCGACATGCCGAAGGACTCGCCGCGCGTCACCCACGAGGCGATCGACTGGTGGACCGGGCGCAAGCGCCAGACCATCGAGCCGCCGACGATCAAACTGGCCAAGGCGCGCAAGGCGACGAACCTCGACGACGACGCGCGGACCCGGCTGATGGAGGCCGAGTCGATCATCAAGGTCCTCGCAGCCGATCCGGCGCAGGGCATCCGCGACGCCATCCTGTTCGGCTCGACGTATCGGTTCCGATCCATCAGCCATGCGGGCGCTCCCGAGCTGTACGAGCTCGAGCGCTGGGCGCGCGAGACGGCCCAGGAGATCGTGGCCGAGTACATCGCGGCGGGCAACGAGGCGGAGTACACGCTCAGCCTTGGCTATGACCCGACGATTCCGGCCGAGGTGCCGCTCGAGAAGCGCTCCGGACGGCTGGTCGAGCAGAGCACCGATGCGCGCAAGCGCCTGACTGAGGCCAACCTGCGCCTGGTGGTCAGCATCGCCAAGAAGTACATCGGCCGAGGCATGAGCTTCCTTGATCTCATCCAGGAGGGGAATATCGGTCTCATTCGCGCCGTCGAAAAGTTCGACTACGAGAAGGGATTCAAGTTCAGCACCTACGCGACGTGGTGGATCCGGCAGGCCATCACGCGCGCCATCGCCGACCAGGCACGGACGATCCGCATCCCGGTCCACATGGTCGAGACGATCAACCGACTCATCCGCGTGTCGCGCACGCTCCTGCAGGAGCTGGGACGTGAGCCGACGGTGGAGGAGATCGCGCGCCGCATGAGCCGCGACGAGATCATTCGAGAGCTGCGCGACAAGCTTCAGCGCGAGCCGACCGAGGGCGAAGTTGACGTCCGCGTGGCCGAGGGCCCGCAGACGGTTTCGCCCGAGAAGGTGCGCGAGATCATGAAGGTCTCCCAGGAGCCGGTGAGCCTCGAGACGCCGATCGGCGAGGAGGAGGACTCGCACCTCGGCGACTTCATCCCGGACCTTGCGTCCGTGGCTCCAGCAGATGCCGCTTCGCACCAGCTGCTCAAGGAGCAGGTGGAGGGGGTGCTCGACTCACTCACTCCGCGGGAGCGCCGTGTCCTTCAGCTTCGCTTCGGGCTTGAGGACGGCCGGTCACGGACGCTCGAGGAGGTCGGCCGCGACTTCAACGTGACCCGCGAGCGGATCCGCCAGATCGAGGCCAAGGCGTTGCGCAAGCTGCGTCACCCCTCGCGCTCCCGCAAGCTCAAGGACTACCTGGAGTAGCCGGTGCTGCGATGCGGATGGTGGCGATAGCGCAGCGAGCGAGCTCCGTCTGCCCGCGTGGATCAGTCCGATTCGACGTGCTCCGGGCCGGGACCGAGTCCGAGCGTTCCATGGGTCGTTCCCAGGCACAGGCGCGTGACGACCGCCAGCCCAGCCGCTGCGGCAATGGCCGATGCGGTGCCGCTTTGAGTCCCGGGCTGGAACCACACGACCTTGGCACCGATGCGCGCCGCGTCGCGGGCGATCTCGGGGCCCTCGTTGGCTGGGCGGAAGACGTCGACGATGTCGATCGGCTCCCTGGCCTCGTCCAGCGCTCGTAGAACCGGCTCGCCAAAGATCTCGCCACCACGCGGACTGATCGGGATGATTCGATAGCCCTGCGACTGCAGGTAGAGCGGCACGTAATGGGCTGGTCGATCCGCGTTGGTCGACGCGCCGACGACCGCGATTGTCACCGATTCGCGGTAGATCCGCAGGAGGTCGTCCCGTGACTGGCGTTTCGATGTCACGCGGGTGCTTGGGGAGTCGTCGGTCATCGGCTTGGAAGCTCCTCAGATGATGCGGTATTATTCGCCAGTCCCACGACCATCCGATATCGTGGCGCCCTGCGTTCCGGCGTAGCTCAGTGGTAGAGCGGGCGGCTGTTAACCGCCATGTCGTAGGTTCGAATCCTACCGCCGGAGCCACCTTCACCAGTGGATCGGATCGGGCATACCTGATCGAAGGTGGCGAACCTACGCGCGGCCGAGGCTAACGCTGGCGACTGGCGAACGTTATTACGAGTGAGCCGGACACTGCGTTGGCGGTTCTGCCGCCAGGGCAGCCGCAGTGTTCGGTCTTTTCGTTGGCCGATTCCGCCCGTGGTCAGCCCCGGCGTTCCTGCCAGTCTGGGTCTTCCTGCCAGTCTGGGTCGACGGGCGCGGTTGGCCCGACGTCGCCGAAGGTCGGAACCAGGATCCAGCCCATGACCGCCATGGCGAATCCGAACACCAGCAACATGACCGAGCCCGCCGCCTCATAGCTGACGAACCAGTAGATGGCGGCGACGGCGATGACGAGCAGCGGAATGGCGAAATACTTCAGGAACGTCATGATCAAAATCATACCCCGCAGACTAGGCTCATCGGAATCTATGTAAATCTAGGTGGTTAGGCGATCCAGCCGCAATCGGTGCGGTTTATGGTGCCGGTGCCGGCGGCGTCGCGCGACACCGCTTCGGCTGGACGAACGCCAACTTCGGGGGCGTGGGTGCCGGCCAAGGGTCTCGTACCGAGCATCCGGTCGGCGAACACCAGGGTCGAGCGCCGTATCGTGGCATCGGTGATTGGCGGGGCCGTCTCGGACGCATCGGGGAGCGCAAGGGTCGCGCCGCCTGATCCTCTTGTTGCCTCGCGCGCGGTCACCACGGTCCCATCGGGGTAGCTGAGCCAGAGGCCACGCAGTCGGGCGATGAAATGCTCGGCCATGCCCGGCACGAGACGATCAACGATCCCGCGTCCGCTGCGCCGATAGCCGCGTGGGCGCTCGTCAGCCTGAACGCGATCGACGAACGCGTGCGTGAGCAGCTCGTCCACTGCGACCTTGACGGCCTCGGGCGCTTCGATCGTCGAGCGCCCGCCGCGGAAGGTGGCAAGGCCCACGATTTCAGGCTCCGAGCTGCCACGTGGCGTGCGCAGCAGCTCGAACACGAGGGTATCCTCGGTGCGGGGATCGGCGTTGCGGTCGATCATGGGCGGAGAATAGCGCAGTGGGCGGCATCCGCGCGGTTCGCTGGCGCGGCATCCTCGACTAGACTCAGTGCGCCAGGCATCCAGAGGAGAACCGTGAGCGAGATTGAAGAGAAGGGCTACCGGGAGATGGCGGAGGCCCAGGACAATCGCCAGATCGATACGTGGGCGGCCGACCTCTTCGTCGACTTCGCCAAGCGCCTCGGCGTCGGCAACGCGATCGACGCCTTCTCGCGCGCGTCTGGGCTCGATGCTCGTGGCTTCCAGCGCGCGTTCCTCGTCGGCGGGGGACCGGACCACGTTGTCGGGATCGACACCGCCGGGTCACTGGCGGCGCCGATCTTCGAGCTTCCGAAGGCCATCATCGGCCTGCGCCGCATTGATCCGGGTGCGCGCGCCAAGCTCATCGACTTCCTCGTGGTGCACCGCGAGGTCATGTCTTACACCGCCTGAGGACCACGACTCTGCGCGCTAGGTCTCTGCGCGCTAGGTCTCTGCGCGCTAGGTCTCCTCGCGCTGGGGCGCACCGGCCCGGATGATGGCGATGGCATTCTCGATCTTCAGCTTGGTGATCGTCAGATGCTTGGCGAAGTTGGCCCGATTGACCTCGGGGATCTGGTCCATCATCTCCGGTTGCCGCAGGATCTCGACGAGATCATCGACCCCCTCCGATAGCTTCGATCGAGCTCCCATCAACGCGTCATCAGCCGCCTTGGCCGCGGCCACCTCCCCAGCGACTGTCTTCGCGCGTCGTGGCGGAGCCGGATCGGCGGTCGCGACC
>JACDHU010000147.1 GCA_013820865.1 Chloroflexota bacterium | reverse complement strand
CCACCTTCCGGCGCGCTTGACACCTCGAAGAGCTACAGCGCCCGATTCAAGACCGAACGCGGCGACATCACGGTTGAGCTGTACGCTGATAGGGTGCCGCTCACCGTCGAGAACTTCGTCAACCTGGCGCGAGCCGGCTTTTACGACGGCACGACCTTCCACCGCGTCATCTCCGGCTTCATGGCCCAGGGCGGCGACCCGACCGGCACCGGCACCGGCGGACCGGGCTACCAGTTCGGCGACGAATTTCATCCCTCTCTGCGCCATGACGGTGCCGGCATTCTCTCGATGGCCAACGCCGGCCCCGGCACGAACGGCAGCCAGTTCTTCCTCACCTTCGGCCCCACCCCGCACCTCGACAACAAGCACAGCGTCTTCGGCAAGGTCACCGATGGCATGGACGTCCTGCGCTCGATCCGCGAGCGCGACCCCCGCGACCGAGAGCCGGGCGACAAGATCGAGACGATCGAGATCAACGAGAGCTAGGCCGCGGCGGCCCGGAGCGGCTCGTACAACAGAGAGAAGGTGGTGGCCGGATCCGGGGCGAAGGCCATCCGGGTGTTGCAGGCGCTGCACACGAGCTCGTCATCGGCCTCATCGACCGAGAAGACGACCTCGTCCTCGCACCAGGCGCAGTCCAGAAGAATGTTCATGCCCGCATCCTGAGCGTGGCTTGTGACACGTAGCGTGTCGCGATGGGAGGACCAAACGCCGCTCATGCGGGCGTATGACCGAGACCGGCCACCGGTTCGGACATCTGCCGTCGTGGCGGGAAATAGGGGAAGAAGTTGACCAATTCGGACGGGTAGCACGCCCGGATTCGGTCGGGAAGAGACACATCTCTCGGCTAATGACCACGTGGACGTCATTTGGCCCAACGCGGCGGATGTTCGCCGGACGGACTCGCTATTTGCGTGATTGCGCAACCAGTGAGATCATGCTCCCTATGGATCAGACACTGACCGCCGATGCAACGCGCGCCCGGGCCGCCGCAATCGCGCACGCCCTCGCCGATCCGAAACGACTCTGCGTCGTGGAGCGATTGGCGGATGGCGAGCGTAGCGTGAGCGACCTGTCGCGCGACATCGGCTGCCAGGTTCCTAACATGAGCCAACATCTTTCGGTACTCCGCTCCGCCGGGCTGGTCGCCAGCCGCCGGGAGGGAAGCACCGTCTTTTATCGGCTCGCCGATACCCGCGTCCTCGACGCCTACCGATTGCTGCAACAGGTCGCCGGCTGACGCTGGAGACAAGAGAGGAAAATCCCATGTCCAACGTACGAGAAGTGACCGATGCAACCTTTGAGGCCGATGTGCTCCAGAGCGAGAAGCCGGTCGTCGTCGACTTCTGGGCCGAGTGGTGCGGCCCGTGCCGCATGGTCGCCCCCGAGATCGAGAAGCTGGCCACGAAGTACGCCGGCAGCGTCGAGGTCCGCAAGCTCGACGTCGATGCGAATCCGCAGACCGCCATGAAGTACGGGATCATGAGCATCCCCACCGTCGCCATGTTCACACCGGGTCAGCCGCCCAAGGCCGCGGTCGGATTCCGTCCGCTCGAAGCGCTCGAGGATGCGTTCGGCCTCACGAGCATGGCCGGAGGAACCGAAGCCCCGGCCTGACCAATCGAGCGGGCCGCTGACGCGGCATACTGCGCGGACCGATGCATCGCTCCATCCTCGCGGTCCTGTTCGGCACCTTCACCCTCCGGTTCAGCACAGGTCTGACCGGGGGGCTGCTCGTGTACTACCTCGCCGGTCTCGAAGGGTTCGGCGCCCCGCGCGTGACAGCGCTCCAGGTCGGCATGCTGACTGCTGCCTTCTACGCGGCGGAGCTGGTGCTATCGCCGCTGTTCGGGATGCTGTCTGACCGCATCGGCTCACGCAAGGTGATGCAGTACGGCCCGATCTTCGGCGCCGTGGCGGTGGTCATGACGGCGCTGACCACCGATCTCTTCCTGCTCGGTGTCACACGCTGGCTGGAGGGAGCAGCGGCGGCGGCCAGCATTCCGTCGATCCTGGGATTCATCGCGCTCGCCACTTCCCGCGACGAGGGCCTGCGCGGTCGTACCGTTGCCCGCTTCGAGGCGGCCACGCTGGCTGGCATCGGCCTGGGACTTGTTGCGGCCGGTGCCCTGTGGGCAGTGCTGGGCCGCAATGCCTTCTACCTCAATGCCGTCCTCTACGGCGTCAGCTACCTCATCTACCGATATGGCGTCAGCCCGATGAGCGAGGTCTCCGTCGAGACCGCTCACGCCGAAGCCGAAGAGCTCGGCGCCGGCGGCGTGGCCGGGGTCTCTCGTGGCTTCGATTTCGCGCGGTACCGGCGCGTTCTGGCAAGCCCATCGGTCTGGCTGCTGGCGCCGACCTGGATTGCCGTGAACGGCTTCATCGGCGCATGGACCAGCCAGTCGCTCTTCCAGCTGGTGAGCGAGCCGCGTCCGGGCTTCGAGGACCAGTCGCTGATGGGAGGCTTCGAGCCGGCCCAGGTCAGCATCGGTCTGGGCGTCACGCTGCTCATCTTCTTCGCCGGCCTGTTCTACTGGGGCAACCGCTTCAAGCGCTATCGGCGCACGACGATCATGGCCATCGGGATCGTGGGCGGCATCGCCATGATGGCCGCGACGTTTGGTTTGAACCATGCCGGGAATGGCGGACTGCTGATCCAGGCTCCCTTGCTGTTGGGCGCAGCAGGTGGCCTGTTCGTCCTCGCCGGGGCAACGCCGGCCGCGCTCGGCATGCTGGCCGATATCAGTGAGCTGCATCCCGACGACCGCGGCGCGATCATGGGCCTGTACTCCGTGTTCCTCGCGGTCGGTCAGATCGTGGGCTCCATCCTGGGTGGTGGCGCGGCCGAGTGGATGGGCGTCGATGGGCTGCTGCTGGCATCGGTCGGACTGCTCGTGCTGGCGATGGTTCCGCTCCGCTGGCTGCGAGACTCGGAGCACCTGGTCGGCCAATCCGATACCGCAGTCATCGCGGCAACCTGACGATCAGCCCGGAGACGCCCGCAGCTGGGGGAGCACCTCGGCCGCGATGCGTTCCAGCCGCGACGCATCAGCAACGCCGCGGACGCTGAAGATGACGTGCTGCGCACCGGCCTCGGCGAGACCGCCGAAACGCTCGACGATCTGGTCCGGAGACTCGGCGTCGAGATCGATGCTGGTCAGCACGGTCTTCTCGATCTCGTCATAGGGACGGCCAAGACGCTCGCAATGCTCGCGCAGCACCGCCAGCTTGGAGCGGACGAAGTCCGGCGAGCGGCCGAAGATGTTGCAGGCATCGGCGTACTGAGCGACCAGCCGCAGCGTCTTGCGCTCGCCTCCCCCGCCGACCAGGATCGGCACCCGCGGACGGCTGATCGACTGCGGCGAGTTGATGAGATGCGTCGCAACAACGCGCTGGCCGTCGAACCGTTCGCCGCTACCGCTTCCACCGGACCACATCTCATGCGCCATGCGCAGCGTGTCCTCCAGCGACTCGAAACGCTCACGCAAGGGCGGGAACGCGAAGCCGAGCGCCTTCGATTCGTGCTCATTCCACGCGGCACCGATCCCGAACCAGGCTCGGCCGCCGCTGAGCACATCAAGCGTGGTGGTGGCCTTGATCCACAGACCGGGCGCGCGGTAGTGGACGCCGCCGACCATGAGCCCGATGCGGGCCCGCGATGTATGAGCCGCGAGAAAGCCCAGGGCGGTCTGCCCCTCGAGCATCGGCGCCTCGGGCGGGCCGAGAGTCCGGATCTGGAAGAGATGATCCATCACCCAGATCGAGTCGAAACCGGCGTCATCGGCGGTGCGGGCAACTCGCGCCAGCGTCGGACCGATCTGGGTCGCGCCACCGGGCCAGGTGAACTGGTTGATCTGGAGGCCGAACTTCACGAATGCATCGTGCCACGGTTGGTATGAACCCTGCTTCCACTGACACCGTGATGCCCACGAACATGCTGCCCAGAACCCGATGAGCGCCATTCCGGAGCGCGTCGGAGGTCGATATCGGGTCAATGCCGAGATCGGGCGTGGCGGCATGGCCACCGTGTACCGCGGCCACGACGATCAGCTCAACCGCCCGGTCGCGGTAAAGCTGATGCGCGCCGAGCTCGGTGAGAATGAGCGGTTCCGCAAGCGCTTCGAGGTCGAGGCGCGACGGGCTGCATCCGTCACGCACCCGAACGTCGTGTCGGTGTACGACTTCGGGACGGATCCCTCGCCATACATGGTGATGGAGCTGATCGAGGCTGGCGACTTGTCGCGAGCGCTCGCCGACGAAGGCCGATTGGCACCTGACCGAGCGGCGCGCATCGCGGCAGAGTCCGCCGCCGCGCTCCAAGCCGCGCACGACGCCGGACTGGTTCACCGTGATGTCAAGCCCGGCAACATCCTGCTCAACACCGATGGCCACGCGCGCGTGGCCGACTTCGGGATTGCCCGCGCGACCGGCGAGGAGAGCCTGACCAAGACCGGCGCCATGCTGGGATCGGTCGAATACTTCAGTCCCGAGCAGGCACGCGGCGAACGCGCCACCGCCGCGAGCGACGTGTACGCCCTCGGCGTGGTGCTGTTCGAGATGCTCACCGGTCGACGGCCATTTCGAGGCGACTCACCGTACGCGGTAGCCACCGCACGCCTTCGCGGCGCCGTGCCTGATCCCCGAGACGTCGATCCTGACCTGCCGCCCCGCCTTGCCGGGATCGCCATGCGGGCGATGGCCGTGAAGCCCGCTGCGCGCTACGGGTCGGCTGCCGAGATGCATGACGCGCTCGAAACCTGGCGAGCGTCAGCCAACGCTGAGCCGATGATCGCCGCTGCTCCAGCTTCCACCCGAATGTACGTCGAGCCGCAGCCACCCTCTCAGCGACCACCGCCCCGCAACCAGCGTCGTCCACTGTGGCTTGGAGCGGCGCTCCTGCTCCTCCTCGCCGTCGGCGGATATGTCGGGGCGCAGATCATCGCCGGCTGGCCGGATGACGCCGAGGTCGGAGGTCCGCTCGACGTGATCATGGGGACGCCCGATGGTGAGGCGGCAGACGACCCGACACCATCACCAGAGCCGACCAGCACGCCGACCTTGGCCGCTACCGCGGAGCCCGCCACGGAATCGCCGATCGAGACCACGACCGCCGCGCCCGTCACGCCGAGCCCGACCACCTCCTCTCCACCGCCGGCCGCCACACCGGCGCCGATTGCTGCCGCCGGCGCACCGGTCGACGCAGTAGCCGCGTTCTACCGCTTCGTGGCGCGTGGAGATTTTGACGCCGCCTATGCGCTGTGGAGCGACCG
>JACDHU010000008.1 GCA_013820865.1 Chloroflexota bacterium | reverse complement strand
GCCCATCCTCGCCGTGCTGGCGAACTTGTCCGTGCCACTGATCGAGCATGCCGAGGATGCTGCCCTCGCCGGAGCAAGTGTGATGCGCGTGGGACCGAACGCATCACGCCTTGGCCTCGTCGGTTGGCCGCCCGAGGCCGAATGGACCATCGTCGAGCGCGACCTGGCGCTTGCTGAACAGATGGGTGCGCACCTGCACCTCACCCACTTGTCGACCGCACCATCCGTGAAGGCGGTGCGAAACGCGAAGGCACGAGGCGTGAACGTGACCTGCGACGTGACACCGCACCACCTTGCCCTGACCGATGCCTGGGTCGCCGGCTCGCGCCGCTTTGCCTGGGAGCAACCGGAAGATGGCGACCTGCGGAGCGCCTACGACGGAGCCTGCCGCGTCAATCCGCCGCTCGCCTCGCGAGAGGATGCCCTCGCCCTCCTCGCGGGCCTCACCGATGGCACCATCGACGCCATCGCCACCGATCACGCACCGCATCCGCCGGAGCGCAAGCTCCTGCCATTCGAGGAGGCGGCACCGGGACTCATCGGCCTCGAGACGGCCCTGTCGCTTGGCCTTGCCGCCGTCGCCGGCGAAGCGCTGCAGCTGCCGATCCTGCTCGCTGCGTTGTCAACACGCCCCGCCGCCATCATCGGCGAATCACGCTCCCTGGCGATCGGCGCACCAGCAGACCTCGTGGTCTTCAACCCAACCGCAAGCTGGCGCATGCACGCGGACTCGCTCGCATCGGCCTCGTCCAACACACCGTTGCTGAGTCGCGAGCTGCCCGGCGTGGTGCACCTCACCGTCGCTGACGGCCGAATCACGTATCGGTGCATGAGCTGAAGAACCGGTGCCAAAGCGCACCGCATAAAGGCGCGGCATCCGTGATTGATGTGAAAAGGCAGTACTTTCGTACCATGGGTAGTCTTGTCCCATGAAATGGCGCCGGTGTGCACCCAACCCGGTTCCCGTTCGAAAGGAGGATCGACCAGTCCATCGGTCCATATTCCCACCACCGTGGGGAACCATCTCACTCGTACCCTGAGAGGGTTGCAAACTATGACTCTGCTCCTCGCCGGCTCGGGTCGGCGACTTGCGATCGTCATCCTCACTGCGCTGACGCTCGTCCTCACCACGCTCATCCCATCGGCGACCGATGGATCGAGCCACCGTGAGGCACCGCTCATCGCAGAGGATCCGACCGCCGACAACACCGACGTATACGCCTGGCGCACCGATGGAGACACGGTGACGATCGTCGCCAACTACATTCCCCTCGAGGAGCCGGCAGGCGGCCCGAATTTCCACAACTTCAGCGACAACGTTCTCTATGAGATCAAGGTGGATAACACCGGTGACGCCAAGCCGGACGTCACCTACCAGTTCCGCTTTGAGACCACGTTCACCGAGTCCGATCAGTTCGGTGAGTCATACCTCTACAACGACTTCCCGCTCGAGACCACTGGCGATCCGGATCAGCTCTATACGCAGACGTATACCGTTACTCGAGTGTCGGGCAAATCCTCGTCCGTCGTTGGTGAGGGCATCGTGCCGCCAACGAATATCGGGCCACGATCCACGCCGGACTATGGCGCTATCCGCGAGAGCGGAATTTTTGACCTGAACAACGGTGGCAAGGTCTTCGCTGGTCCGCGCGACGATGCGTTCTTCATCGACCTTGGGTCGATCTTCGACCTGGGTGGGCTCCGACCATTCAATGGTGCGCACCTGCTCCCGCTTCCAGTGGAAGCCGGAGTCGACGGCGTGGGCGGCTTCAACGTCCACACCATCAGCATCCAGGTCCCGATCACGGACCTCACCGGTACCGCGGCGGTTCCTGAGCTCGGCAGCCAGGATGCCGTGGTCGGCATCTGGGGCACAGCCAGCCGCCAGCAGGTGACGATCTTGCGCAACGGCGACGCTGCCGGACGAGGTCGCTGGGTCCAGGTTTCGCGCCTGGGGAACCCCCTGATCAACGAGCTGATCATTCCGCTGCCCCTGAAGGACAAGTGGAACTTCTCGATGCCGCACAACGACGCGCAGTTCGTCGAGTATTACGAGGAGCCGGCGCTGGCGAGGATCGTGAATGAACTGTATGGCGAGGCGCTCGAACCCGTGCGGGAAACTGACCGGGCCGACCTCGTCGCGATCTTGCTGACCGGCCTCACGATTCCGGCCGATAGTGTGCTCGGCAACGAGGACCCGTTGATCTTCACCCAGACCGGCGACGTGCTGGCCGACATGCTGCGCCTCAACGTGGCAGTCCCTCCCTGTGAGGAGGACAGTTGCTCCGTTCTTGGGGTGTTGGGCGGCGATCTCGCCGGATTCCCGAATGGCCGCCGTCTCAGCGACGACGTAGCGGACATCGAGCTCCGGGCGGTGGCCGATGGCTACGGCGAGACCATCAACGCGATCTTCGGTGACCTGACTCCCAACAAATCGCCGAACAATGTCATCGGCGACGGCGTGAACGAGAACGACCTTCCGTTCCTGTCCACGTTCCCATACCAGGCGGATCCGCACTCCGGATACGCCCACGAACACCACCGCGTTGGTGAGCTCTTCACGCCCGAGTGATGCTGCTGGCCTGACCCGGTAGTTGCCCGTCGGGGCGAGGATCCTCCGTCCTCGCCCCGACTATCCACCCGACACGCAGCACCCATGAACTCCAACAACCGCCGAACCAAAATGGTCACGCTGGGCGTGGCTGTCACTTGCCTCGCCGTGATCTCCGCTGCGATCCTGATTGGTCCCGGTTCCGATACGTCGCGCGCGCGTAATCAGCTGGCCGCGGCTTCCACGGCCCGCCCCATCAGCGAGACCCAGGAATTCATCTGGAACACGACCGATGAGCTGGACGACGGAATAAACGACGCCAACGACAACGCCCTCCTGGGCCACGCCGAGCTCCAGTTGGCGCGCGAGACCGGGGATCCCGTTCACTACGCTCGCGCCGAGGAGGCGTTCGAGCGTGCCAGCGAGATCGATCCGGAGAACGTCGAGGCTCTCATCGGGATGGGAGCTCTTGCGCTGGCGCGGCACGAATTCACCGTCGCTCTGGGGCTCGGTGAACGGGCGCTGGCCCTGAACGACTCCATCCCGCGCATCTACGGGCTGATCGGCGACGCGCAGGTCGAGCTCGGACGCTACGACGAGGCGTTGGCAACCGTGCAGCGCATGGTTGACCTCAGACCGGATCTCGCGTCCTACAGCCGCGTCTCATACCTCCGCGAGCTGCATGGCGACCTGTCGGGAGCGATCGATGCCATGCAGCTGGCGCTCGAGGCGGGTGGTCCAAACGCTGAGAATACCGAGTACGTCCGCGTGCAGCTCGGCCATCTCCATTTCGCGGTGGGAGACCTCACATCGGCCGAAGCAGCGTTCGCGACATCTCAGCAGCGCCTTCCCGACTTCAGCCCCGCGACGTCTGGGCTCGCGCGCGTGCGCGCGGCACAGGGCAGCCTGACAGAGGCGATCGAGCTCTACCGCCAGGCGACGGACCGCGTCCCGCTGGCCGAGCACATCGTAGCGCTGGGGGAGGTATACGAAGCGGATGGCCGGGACGCGGAAGCCCGGGACCAGTACGAACTGGCAGAGGCCATGCAGGCACTGTTCGAGGCCAACGGCGTCGAAACCGACCTCGAGCTCGCCGCCTTCCTCGCCGACCACGGCGACCCGCAGCGCGCCGTGGCGCTGGCTCGAGAGGCGTACGCCCGAACGCCGACCACCGCGGCCGCCGACATCCTGGGTTGGGCGCTCCTGGCCGCCGGCGAGATTGACGAGGCGGCTCGCTACGCGGACGATGCGTTGCGGCTGGGCGGACGAAACAGTCGTGTCCTGTTCCACGCCGGGATGATCGCCGAGGCCGCCGGCCAGCCACAGCTCGCCCGCGAGCGCCTGGAACTGGCCCTCGAGCTCAACCCTGCGTTCTCGCCGCTCCACGCACCGCTTGCGGTCGAGGCACTGGCGCGGCTCGAGGATGACGGCTGATGCGGCGCTGGTTGTTCGTGCTTGCGGCTGCCGGGATGCTGTCAGCCACGCCGGCACCCGCTACGGCGCATCCGCTCGGCAACTTCACGATCAACCAGTTCAGCCGGATCACCATGAATGCCGACTCTGTAGGCGTGCATCACGTCATTGACATGGCCGAGATCCCGACGGTGGTCGAACGGCAACGCATGGACACCGATGACGACGGCACCGTCACCCCAGCCGAGACCGATGCCTATCTCGCCGAGCTGGTCCCGGTCGTGCTCGAAGCGCTCGACCTCACCGTCGATGACGAACGCGTGGCGCTTCGACTGTTTGACCAGGCGGGCCTGAGCTTCGAGCCGGGCGAAGCCGGCCTTGAGACGCTCCGCATCGAGCTCGACCTGGAGGGCGTCCTGCCATCAGCGAGCCCGAACGAAGTCGCCGGCACCTTCGTCAACGGCGCATACGCGGACCGCATCGGATGGCGTGAAATCATTGTGGTGGCCGGCGCGGAGATGACGATCGTGGATGCCTCCGTGCCCGCGCAGACCCTGAGCGACGAGTTGCGCGCCTACCCAGACGCCGGGCTCGACGACCCGATCGACGTGCGAGAGGCGACCTTTCGCGCCCGCCTCGGCGACGGCGGCGGCAACACCGCTCCGCCGCCGGCGGCCACCTCGCCAGAAGATGACGATCCACTGGCCAGTCTGCTGACCGACGCCCGTGCCGGCGGTGGTGCCGCCCTCCTTGCGATCCTCGTGAGCCTCGGGCTCGGAGCGGCGCACGCCGCGTCCCCCGGTCACGGCAAGACGCTCGTGGCGGCCTACCTCATCGGCTCGCGCGGCAGCATTGCCCAGGCGATGACCCTGAGCTTGACCGTCGCCATCACGCACACGGTTGGCGTGTTCGTGCTCGGCGGCGTTGTCCTCGTGGCCTCCGAGCTGCTCGTTCCAGAGCGGGTCGTGGAGTGGCTGGCGCTGGCGGCCGGCCTGATCGTCGTCGGCCTGGGCACCGGTCTCGCCATCCAGGCTGTGCGCGCCCTGCGCCCCGTATCGGCACACGACCACGAGCACGACCATCCGCACCGCCATGGGCCGGTCCCGCGCGGCCTCTCCACCCGCTCCGTCGCGCTCGTCGGCCTTGCCGGTGGGCTGGTCCCCAGCGCATCGGCCCTGATCGTCCTGCTGGTTGCCGTCAGCCAGGGTGAGCTGGCGCTCGGGATGCTGCTGATCGGAGCGTTCGGCACCGGTATGGCGCTGGTGCTCGGCTCGATCGGGCTCGTCGTGGTCGTGGCGCGCAGGCGGCTGGAGGGCACACGAGCAGGCCTGCTGGCGCATCCGACGGCCATCCGCATCGGCCAGGCCGTGCCGGTGGCAGCAGCCGTGGCCGTCCTGGTCATCGGGCTCGTGCTCACTGCGGAGGCGGTCGGTCGAATCGCCTGATCTGGCGCACGGGCAGGCTCGATGTGGGACGATGCGACGCCCCCGTCCCCTTGCGCCCACGAGGAATGGCTTGTCAGTTCGCTACAACGAGGACCTGGATCCGAACGAGGGTCCGGGCTTCGGCTGCTTTGTCACCCAGGCGGTCCTGTTCGCGCTCATCCTGCTGCTCATCCCGGTCGGCCTGTTCGCCTTCAACTGGCCGGTCTGGGTGCTGGTCGTGCTCCTGTTCATCGATCTCATTCTGCTGTTCTTCGTGAGCATGACGAGCGTCTTCCTGCTGCGCGTCTTCTTTGCCGATCGGCGACGCGGCCGTGGCCGGCAGACGGGTGTCGCGAAGCCTCAGACTCGGGTCATCAACACCGAGAAGAAGTCTGATGAAGAATAGGAAGGCTTTCTGATGCCGTTGATGGTCACGATGTTCAACGTCCGTAAAGGCCGTGACGCGATCTTCAAGCGCGGTATGCGCCATCTTTTTCCGCGCACCGCGCGCCAGACGGAAGAGAAATACGGCATCCGCTTCGTGGGCTGGTACAACGTGACCGAAGGTTCGACCTGGAACAACGTGATCATCCTGGACCTGCCCAACTACGCGGTCCTCGACCAGATGTACGCCGATCCGTCCATGCGCGGCTTCGGGCACCGCGTGGCCGAATCCATCTTCGACAGCAAGCACACGATCTTCCTGCGTGAACGGATGGGCCCGGACTACGTGTACAAGCCGTGACCAGGCTGTCGTCCTCGCCTCGATTGACCGCCCTGCGCGAGCTGGCCGCCGAGGCTGAGCTGGAGCGCCGCGACTTCCTGTACGAGGCGACCGAGCAGCTCCGCCGCTTCATTGAGCAGAACCGTGAGCGGCTGCGCGAGATCGGTCCCATCAAGCTGGCCGACGACGACCAGGACTACCTCGTCTACCACCCAGTGGACGAGACATGGACCACCCGCCTCACCTACCAGGACCCCGCCGACAGCGAGTGGTACGACCAGGAGCAGATCGTCGACACCATCAGCGAGGTGGTCGAGCTTTACAACCCGGCCGACATCTTCGCCTGGATCATCGAGGCGGCACGCGACGCTCCGGCGCACCTGATGCCCGCCGATGAGCTCGCGCGCGAGGAGGAGCTCGTCGAAGGCTCCGACGACTGGCAGGCCGGACTCCCGACCTCGCAGCAGGAAACGCTGGCCGCGCAGCGACTCTGGCAACTGGCCGATGCCTACCGCGCTCAACTGGCCACCGCGCAGGCACAGCTGCTGCGCGAGTTCTGCTCGAACGCGGAGGAGGTCCTGCGCCGCACCGGTGACCTCATCCTGCTCGATGAGCCAGATGACATGCTCGTCCTGCGGTCCGACGGACGCTTCGAGACCTCGCTGGACCTGTCGGATCGTCCGCAGGACGTGCTGGGCGAGGTCGATCCTCGACGTCCCGGGCTAATGGTCACCGAGGCCAAGCTCATCGCCGCCTTCTACGATCCGGCCGACGTCCTGCACTGGGTCACCGAAGCCCTGTCCGAACGCTATCCGGCGGTCGACTTCACCGCCGTCTACGAATGACCGATGCGTCCCTTCGCGGCGCTTCCGTTGAGTCGCTGTTCGCGCAGGCTGGTGCGCTGCTGGACGGCCATTTCCTCCTGAAGTCCGGGCGCCACGCCGGGCGCTACCTCGAGAAGTTCCTCGTCCTCCAACATCCGCCCTACGCAGTCGAGCTGTGCCGGCGTTTCGCCGATGTTCTCGCGCCCCACTCGCCCACGCTCGTGGTCGGACCGACCACGGGTGGCGTATTGCTGGCGCACGAGGCGGCACGACAGTTCGGCGGATCGGTCCGTGGCATCTTCGCCGAGCCGGTGGCCGCGGGCGGCCGGGCGCTGCGCCGCGGCTGGGCCGTTGACGCCTCCGAGCGTGTCGTGATCGTGGACGACATCCTCACCACCGGCGCGTCGCTGGTCGAGACGGTCGACGCGGTGCGCGCCGCTGGCGTCGAGCCCCTCGCCGCGGCCGTGATCGTCGACCGCTCTGCGTCCCCGGTCGATCTCGGGTTCCCGCTGCACTCCCTGGGTCGAATCGAGATCTCGTCGTGGGAGGCCGATGCCTGCGAGCTGTGCGCGGCCGACATTCCATTGCGCAAGCCAGGCAGTGGCTGACCGCCCCTCGCGCGACGATCCGCCGCTCTGTCGGCCCTGAAGTGACGAGGGCTGCGATCCCGCGCGCTCATCACGCTCACCGGCCGCCGATACACTGCCGATCCGTGACAAGAAACCCCGCTCGCGTCACAGTTTGCCGATACACCCTCGGGCGCGGAGCGTGGGCTGGGCGTGGAGGTGCCCTTCTTGTCACCTGGTGACCGATATACCGCCGATCCATGACAAGGAACGCGGCGGCACTCCACTCAGCCCTTCGCGCCGCCGGTGAAATTCCAGGACGCCAGGTGCAACGACGGGACGACGTAGGCACCCACGCCGAACGTCGCATCGCCGACCAGGGTGAGGTCGGAGCCGACGCCGCGCACCGCGCCGGGCGCCAGTGCCTTGAGGTAGGACTGCGTGAAGCGCATGTTCGTCACCGGCCGCACGATTCGCCCGTCCTCGATCAGCCACACCCCGTTCCGCGTCAGCCCGGTCACGACCTGCGTCCGCGGATCGAGGATGCGGGTGTACCACAGGTCGGTCACGAGCAGGCCACGCTCAACGGCGCCGACCAGATCATCCGGCGCCACGCTGCCAGCTGCGAGGACGAGGTTCGCCGGCAGCGCGCCCCACGATCCAGCGCCCGCGACTGCGTTGCCGGTCGACTCGCCGTTGCCCAGCGCACGCGCGGTGCGACGGTCCTTGACGAGAGCGCTCGTCACGCCGGCGTTGACCAGCTCCAGGCGCCGCTTCGGTGTGCCTTCGGCATCGAACGGGAGGCCGACTGACAGCGGATGCATCACGTCATCGGTGAGCGTGATGGCCGGATCGAACTGCGCCTCGCCGATACGGGCGAACGAGCGACCCTCTTCCACGGCACGTCCATTGAAGCCATAGATCGCCAGGAATCCGAGTACGTCCACCACGCACGATGGCGTCAGGACGACCTCGTAGCGACCGGGCTCGAGGTCCGATGCGTCAGCCGATTCGCGAGCGCGACGCGTGGCATCGCGACCGACCGCCGCGCCATCGAGGTCCGCGAGGCTGGCCGATGACGCCCGCGCGCTGCCGTCGGACGTCCCGCTGCGCGCTATGCCGTCCATCGTCGCGGTCGTCGACCGCCCGCTGAGCTGTTGACCGGCGGAGTTGGCGAAGGCAACGGTCACGCCCTCGGTCGAACAGAACCCCGCACTCTCGAAGTCGCCCGCAGCAGCCACGAAATCGCCGACCCGGGCGGCGCGCTCCCCCGGCTCGGCCGATGCGGTAGCGCCATCCCAGTGCTCGACCGCGGGCGCATCGGCCACCGGCGCGAGCCCGGGCCAACCCGGATCGACCGGTTGCAGCTGGGCAGCGTCCAACGTGGAGCGCACGAGGCGCGCGAGCGCCTCGTCATCGGTCTGGTTGCCGGTGGCTTCGGCGACTCTGCCGCTCAGAGCAACGCGCAGGTGCACGCGCTGAACCGCATCGGCGACGTTCTGGTGAATGAAGCTGGTGGCGAACCGAGTCAGGGATTCCGTGCCGGACGTGAGGGTGACCTCGGCCTCCGCATCGGTCCCGACCAGGCGCAGCACGCGCTCGCAGGTGTCGAGCAGTTCGTCGCTCATCCTCGAACTCCCACGCGAACGCCGCGGAAGCGGCACGGCACGGACGGATGCCCTGTGTGGCCGACCTGTCCGGGCTGACCCTTGCCGCAGTTCGGCGTGCCCCAGAACGTCCATTCGGACTCATTGCCGAGCATGTCCAGGCTGCCCCAGAAGCGCGGGCCGATGCCGGTGTAGGTCGGATTCTTGATCATGCGTCCCCGCTTGCCATTGCGGATCTCCCAGCCGATCTCGCAGCCAAACTGGAAGTTCAGGCGCTTGTCGTCGATCGACCAGGATCGATTCGTATCCATGAAGATGCCATCGTCAGTCGCCTCGATCATCTTCTCCAGGCTGGAATCGCCCGGGAGCAGGCCGACGTTCGTCATGCGCACCATTGGCAGGCGGTTGTAGCCGTCGCCGCGAACCGCCCCGCCGGATTCGCTCAAGCCTGCCAGGGCCGCCGAGTCGCGGCCGGACAGCGCACCGACCCAGATGCCGTCCTTCACGATGTTGACCGGGTGCGCCGGCGTTCCCTCGTCGTCATAGCCGAATGAACCCAGGGCGCCGGGAAGGGTCGCGTCGGCCGTCACATTCATGAGCTCGGAGCCGAAGCGCAGCGAGCCGAGCTGGGAGAGATCCAGCCACGACGTGCCCGCGAACGCGGCCTCCCAGCCCAGGATGCGATCGAGCTCGACGGCGTGCCCGACCGACTCGTGGATCTGGAGCGCCATCTGCTCGGAGCCGATGATGAGATCGGTCGCAGCGTGGCTCGGGCATTCAGGAGCCGTCAGGAGCTCGCGCGCCTCCTCGGCAATGCGGGCCGCGTTGCCCTCGAGGTCCATCTCGCGCACGAGTTCCCAGCCGCGCGTCCCGTACTGGCCGCGGATTCCCGGGTAGCTGCGCCGCTGCGTCTCGCGCTCGCCGTTGACCGTGGCATTCATCTGGGCGCCGCACTCGCGGATGTGCTGGTCGATCCGATGGCCCTCGGAGGAGACGAGCCACTTCGTCGTGTCCCACACGTCATAGCTCGCCAGCGCGACGTCGGCGCCGTGCTCGCGCATGGTCCTGGTGGCTGCCACCAGGAGGTCGCCCTTCGTGGCAAGTGGCACGGTCATCGGGTCTTCCTTGACCGCACTCTCCCAGTGATCCTGGCGCACGTCGACCGGTGTCAGCTCAAGGTCCTTCCCCGGGACCGATGCACTGGCGCGCGCGATGGCGGCCGCCTGCGTGCCTGCCGCCTGCGCTGCCTCGGTCGTGAGGTCAGCGGTCGCGAAGAAGCCCCAGCCTGAGCCGATGAGGGCTCTGACGCCCAGCCCGACCGATCCCGCCTGCGCCAGCCCTTCGATCTCACCGTTGCGCGCATCCATCGACTCGTGTCTGCCGTCCATGACGCGTGCATCGGCGTAGCGCGCGCCGGCAGCCATCGCCGCCTCGACGGCGGCATCTGCGTATTCAAACATCGGTGAATGGTAGCGGGCCTGCGCCGTGTCAGTCCGTGCGACCGGGACCTGCGGCAACTCCTCCGCCGGGCCGGTGCGCCTGGTCCGCTCGCTCGACCGGCTCCTGCCAGTTGATCTGGGTGATCCGGGCCGGTGGCCACTCGCCGTCAGGCGGGATGATGCCCTCTTCGGCCTCGAGCGGAATGCCGATCGGCGCGACAAGGTAGCGACCGGCCAGCGCGCGCGCATCGCGGTCGAGCGCGAAACCGGCCTTGGCGCGATGGAACGTGACCGTCACGTCGGCCGTGACGACCGGCGTCGAGCGGCTCCCGCCGGTGAGATCCACCCGCGTCGGGGTATCCACCGCCAGCACCGCGCACGGACGGCCGGCGGCGACCGCATGCGCCCGGGTGGCATTGATGAGATCAACGGCGGTAGAGATCGGCTCGCGAAGTGGCCCCGAGGCGCCCGACCCGAGCAGTGCGTCGACCAACAACGTGGCATCCGCAATCCGTTCGCGCAGCCGAAGGAGCAGCTCCGACGAGGGGGCCACGAACAGGTCCAGCGACCCCGATGCCGCCATCGCCTGGAGCACCGACCAGTTGTGGCCGGCCGAGGTGCCCGACAGCTTGGACGCGTCCGCGGCCAACACGCACAGTACCGAACGCCCGGCCGCGGCCAGGCGACGCGCGACCACGAAGCCATCGCCGCCGTTGTTGCCGGGCCCACACAGGATCACGACCAACGGGGGGCGCACTAGGGGTCCCCCGGGCCCTCGCACCCGCTCAGCCAACCGGCCAAGCTCGGCCAGCGCGACCTCGGCCACGGCAGCCCCGGCTGACTCCATCAATGCGTCGGGACTGAGCCCCAGGCGCACGGCAGCTTCATCGATCTGCGCCATCTCATCGGCGCCGATGAGGACGGGGACACCGCGTTCAACTCGCACCGCCGGATCGCTCACGCGATTGGACACGCCGGCGTCAGAGGCTCCGGAGGTAGGCGACGATGGCGTCGATCTGCTCCGGGCTGAGGTCGCCGCCGAAGGCCGGCATGCCGCCGCGATCGAGGCCCTCGGTCTCCGGCACCGTGCCATCGATCCACAGCGCGACCCAGGCGTCAGGATGCTCGGCCGCGAGATCCTGGAGGTTCTCGCTCACCGGCCCGTCCGCGATCCCGAGCAGGCTCGGGAAGGCATCGGTCCCGCCCAGGTCAGCCCCGTGGCATGCCGCGCACTGGTTCTGCGCCACCAGCGCCTCACCGACCGCCGGATCGGGCTCGCCGTCACCTGAGGGGGCGGCGACGCTGGCGCCCGGAATGGCAAAGGCCGGGTTATCGCCAGTCAGGTTGGCGGCGAGGTACACGCCACCGATGAGGAAGAGGAGCACGGTCAACCCGATCGCCCACGGTGGCAGTCCGCCGGAGCGCGTCTCGATGGGCGTGTGAACGGTCATGGCGTCAGTGTCCTGCTGCGACTGCGGCGGATGCGTCCGGGACGGCGTACTCGGCGGGCTCTCCGCTGGTGTACAGGAGGAACAGGTTGACCACCATGGCCAACCCGGCGAGCGCAACCATGCCAAAGCCCAGGAATGCAACGACGCGGTAGGGCGCCACGCCGGCTCCGAGGGCGTCGGCCACAACCCCTTGCGAGAGGAGCGAGCTCTCGGCCATGCCAGCGCCCATGAGCGCCAGCCCGGCAATCGTGGCGCCACTGAAGGCGAGCCACAGCTGCGCGCTCGAGAGCAGGCCGCCGCCCCACGCGCGGCGCAGGATGCGCGGGAGGGCATGCTCGGCCAATGCGAAGGCGGCGAGCGTAAAGGCGCCGTAGGTGGCCCAGATGAAGACGCCGGTCTCCCACTCGGTCCTTGCCACGGCGACGTGCACAAGTCGCAATGAGCCGATCGCCTGGAGAAGGCTCACTCCCAACAGGAAGGCGAGCGACACGGCCGCAAAGGCAGTTGCGCCAGCGCCGAACAGGAGGCTCCATCGGCCCTGCATGGTGAGCGCCAGGTTGACGACCGTGAGGGCGGCGGGAACAAAAAGGAGCATCGCGGCGACCGCGCCGAGCGACGTGATCAAGAACGGCACGCTTGCATCGGTGAGCACAGCCAGGGCCGATACCGGCGCCAGCGCCAACCAACTCAACCACGCCAGCAGGGCCAGCCCGCCCGAGGCGAGCGGCTGTCCGACCGCACGAGGCACGACGTAGTACAGCGTCGCGTACGCCATGCCCAGCAGCCACAGCGCCATCAGCGCCTGACCGATGAAGACCGATACCAGCGCCGTCGTCAGCTCAGGCAGATCGAGCACGAAGCTGAGCAGGCCGAGGCCCGCGTTCAGTCCAAGCAGTCCAAGCAGGCCGAGCAGGGCGACGCCGGCGAACCACAGGCTGATGTAGCTCGAGCGGAGCGCCGTGCCGGCGGTCAACACGAAGACTCCGGTGACGATCAGCGCTCCCGTTGCAAGCCCACCTGTGAGCAGCCAGGACATGGCAGTCAGCGGCGCATGCGGACCTAGCGCGAACACGTACAGGCTCGCCAGCCCGGCGGCGAGCGACATATTCCAGATCACGAGCGCGAGGTTCAACAACGGCTCGGCGACGATCCGCTTGCCGAGCAGGCGCGGCGTCATGAAGGCCACCGCGGCGAACCCGGCGTTCGTCAGCCAACCGTACACCGTGGCATTGATGAATGCGGCATCCACACGGCGCTCACTGAACGTGAATTCGAGCCCGAACAGGAGTGGGAACGAGGAGTCGAACGGAATGATCCGCAGCGCGATGGCAAGGACGCCGAGGCCGGTCGACACGGCCAGCCAGAGCGCGGCCGCCACCAGGAATCCGGTCGCCGCCGTATCGGGGCCGCCCGGAATGAGCGCTCGGCGGCGCTTCGGCGGCTCGTCGTAAGGTCGCAACTTCTTCGGATTGACCGTCACTTGGCGCGTCATCGGGCGCGTCGACCCTCCTGAGTTGTCGCTCGGGGCGTCAATAGGCCGCCGCATTGTACCGAACCGCGATGATGGCAAGCGCACTGAGGTCGTCGGTTGCGCGGAGTCGGACTCCTCATCGGAGGATGTGGCCTCTCCAGGCATCCTGGACGGATGCTCTCGGCGACCGGTTCTCGGTTCACCGACGGACACACGAAAGCCGCCTGCGGGGAGGCGGCTTTCGTTCTCGTATGCGTGGTTGCGGGGGACGGATTCGAACCGCCGACCTTCGGGTTATGAGCCCGACGAGCTACCACTGCTCCACCCCGCGACCGCCCATGCTAGTGGCGCCCGGCTATTCGGTCAACCGATTGTCAATTGCTTCGACGGAGGATCGACCGCAGGACGAGCAGCGCCACGATCGCCACGATCTGCCCGCCGAGGATCACGCGGTTCAGGTCGAGCGCCGGCTGCCAGGTCGCCTTGCCGTCGCGGATGACGTAGACGCCGAGCGCCTTCGCGGTCAGACCGAACCCCGCGCCGCCGTTGCCCTCGGTATCGCCGCCACCTCCGCCCCCGCCGCGAACCTTCGCCGCCGGCAGATAAATCACGCCGTCCCGCTCGATCGGCTCACCGAAAACCTGCTTCACATGCATGCCGTCGATCGCCTGCTCCATCGCCCTGTTCACCACGCTCGTCATCGGTCCATCTCCTGCGTCACGTTGGACGCACAGGGTACGTGGATACTGCCGCATCAGGAGCCTCATGAACCCGACCCGGTTGCACCCGGTGCGACCAAAGGCGAACGAGCGGGCGTTCCACCGTCGCCTGTGTCACCCGATGCAACCCAGGACGTGTGAGCTCGCCTTCCTTCGACATTAGTGTCGCCCGGTGCAACCGCCGCGGCATACCGCCGCGGACCCTACGTGGGTCGATGCGCTCCAGGCTCCATCTCGACTACCGCGTGATGGATACCGTGAAGGTCGAGGAGCCCCAGGTAGGGATCGGGATCGAAGGCCTCGGGACCAAGCACGCCAGCGCCCGACCACGCGCCCGTGGCGAGCAGCTCCATGGCAATGGTCGGATTGAAGCCGGTCTGCCAGCCCACGACCTGGAGGCCGAACCGGCTCCAGATCTCCTCTGCATCGGCCATCTGGTAGGCGAACGTCTCCCGCGGCTTGCCATCCTTCAACCCCAGGACCCAGGTGCCCACCACCGCACGACCGCGGAACTTGTCGCCGAGAGAAATGGGATCCGGGGTGATCGCGGCAAGCACGTCGCGCGGCGCAACCTCGACGCCGCCCACGCGAACGCGATCCGTCCGGTCCATGCCCAGGGCGTGGATGGTCTTGAGCTTCTCGATGAAATCGGCCCCCAACGCGTATTTGAAGGTTGCCTTGCGCGTCGACAGCCAGCGCGGGATGAGCACGACCTCCTCGTGCTCCACGTTGACGCACTCGACCGGACCGATGCCCTCCGGGAACGGGAAGGACTCGGGCGCGCTGAACGGCTCGGTCGTGTGCCAGTCGCCGTTCTCCCAGATGATCGGCGGATTCAGGCACTCCTCGATCGTCGTCCAGATGCTGAACACCGGCGCGAAGGCGAAGCCGGGAATCTCGAGGTCCCCGCCATCGCGCACATGGACCTCGTGAACTTCGTCGAAGGCGTGCTTCGCGGCGTGGGCGGCGAAGACATCGGTCAATCCGGGGTCCATGCCCATGCCGACCAGCGCAAGCTTGCCGCGCGCCTTCCAGGCGGAGTCCATGGCGAACTGCTCGTCCCCGAGCTTGACGCCAGGGACCTCGAACGGCCGATCCGGATGCGGCTTCGACAGGCTGACGGCCATGTCCATGTAGTGCGCATCGGCTTCGAGCGCTCCGGTGAAGATGGGCATCACGAACTGTGGATCGACGGCGTTCATGACGAGGTCCGCGCGGTGCGCTCGCGCAAGCTCGGTGATGGCGGCGGGATCGCGAGCGTCAATCTTGACCGATGGGAACTTCGGGGCGCCGCCGAGGGCGTCGCTCAGCGTTCGAGCTCGAGATTCGTCGTAGTCGGCGAGGATCATGGCCTCGCACCAGTCGGCGGTGGCGGAGATTCGGGCGATCGCCTCGCCCACGGTACCGACACCGATCAGCAGGACTCGCATGGGTCACCTGGTACAGCGTGTTCCGATGGGCACGCGTCTGCGCTACAGGATCTCGAGTGCCGGCGAGCCTACCGAATCCGTGGCTGTCAGACAGCAATTGCGCGGGCTCGGTGGCTCAATGCTGATCATAGCAGCGAAACCCGTCAGGCAGCCGAGATCTGGGCCGGGACCTCAACGCGCATCGGGGCGGACATATCGAAGCCGATGCCCACCAGCTCATCGCGAAGCCGATGCATCCCCAGACGAATCCGGCTCTTCACCGTCCCGAGCGGGAGGCCGGTCATGCCGGCGATCTCCGAGTGCGACCGCCCCTCGAAGTAGGCCATGGCGATGACCTGCCGCTGCTCGACCGGCAGAACCGTGATAGCCGCGCGTACCGTGTCGCGATCGAGGCTGGCCGTGACCTGCTCAATCACGCTCGGGCTGGAGTCGCGGAGACCAAGCAGCACGGCCTCGTCATCGCCATCCGACTCACGACGGGCGCGCACGACATCGATCGCCCGGTTGCGCACGATGCTCGTCAGCCATGTCTTCACGCTCCCTCGCCCAACGGAGTAGGAGCCGGCCTTGCGCCAGACCGAGAAGAATGCGTCCTGGACGACGTCCTCGGCGCGGCCACGGTCGTTGACGACACGCAGCGCCAGGCTGAAGGCGAGGCGGTGATATCGGTCATAGAGGGAAGCGAGGCTAAGTTCGTCGCCCCACGCGATTGCTTCCAGCAAATCGCCGTCGGTTGGTGTCATGTCTAATGTTTGTCCAGACATAGGCGGACTGTACGCGCTTTCGAGTGCGCTTGTCAAGTGTTTGTAACTGCGTATCATTGGACAGACCATGTACACCATCAAGCAAGCAGCTCTGCGCTCTGGCGTGAACGTCGCGCTCCTGCGGGCGTGGGAACGTCGCTATGGCGTCGTCGCGCCGATCCGAACGGACTCCGGCTATCGCCTGTACGACGACGAGGCCATCAGCAGGCTGCAGGCCATGCGCGGGCTCGTCGACGGCGGGTGGTCGCCGCGCCAGGCCGCAGAGCACGTTGCCGCTGCCCGCCCCGACGAGCTGCATGCATTGGCGAAGCAATCCGCGCCGGAGGACGGGCCATCAACCGATCCAGTCGCCGCCTTCGTCGAGGGGGCGACGCGCATCGACAGCCGGGCCATCGAACGGGCGCTGGACGACATGTTCGCGAGCGGCAGCTTCGAGCGAGTGGTCGAGGAGCGACTCTACCCTGCGCTCGCCGCACTGGGCGACGCGTGGGCGGACGGAAGGGTCGATGTGGCCGGCGAGCACGCAGCGGCGGCGGCCGTGCTCCGACGCCTTGGCATGGCGTTCGAGGCGGCCGGGAGTGCCTCGCGCGCGGACCGGCCGATCCTGGTCGGCCTGCCCCCTGATGCTCGACATGAAGTCGCCGCGCTCGCCTTTGCCACGGCCGCGCGCCGCGCCGGCCTGTCGGTCAGCTATCTCGGCGCCGATGTCCCCGCCGCCTCGTGGATCGAGGCCGTTCGCCTGACCGGTGCGCGAGCCGTGGTGCTGGGCGTCGCGCTGGAGCAGGACGTGACGGCGGCCGAGCAAGTTGTCACCGCACTTGGCGGGTCAGCCTCCGAAGTGGTCATCGCCGTCGGCGGGCGCCGGTCCGAATCGGTCCGCAATGGTGCCGTCGTGCGACTGCCGAATACGCTCAGCGCCGCGGTGGAGACGCTTCGCGCCACGCTTGACTGAGGTCGGCTGACGTTTGCGGTGCGCCGCGAGTTGCATCGAGCAAAACTAAAGCCGAACGAACGCGGGCTCAGACGTCCTCCGTTGCACCGGGTGAGACACACGACGGT
>JACDHU010000146.1 GCA_013820865.1 Chloroflexota bacterium | reverse complement strand
TCGTGTTGACCGATCATTCGCCCTCGCTTGGCGTGGCGCGCGGGCTCATCCCTGAGCGCGTTGAGGAGCAGCGCTCCGAGATTGCGAGGCTGAATGGCGAGCTCGCCCCGTTCCGCACCCTCCATGGCACCGAGCTCGAGATCCGGGCCGATGCGACGCTCGACTATTCCGACGAGCTATTGGCGCGTTTCGACATCGTGATCGCCAGCATCCATACCGGCCGCGGTCAGTCCTCTGAACAATTGACACGGCGCGCAATCGTCGCCATCGAGCACCCGCACGTCGACGTGCTGGCTCATCCTTCGGGTCGGATCGTCAACCGGCGAGACGCCCTGCCGCTTGACTGGCCGCGCGTCTTCGAGGCGGCGGCACGTACCGGCACTGCGCTCGAGATCAACGGCAGCCCGCGGCTCGACCTGGATGACACGCTGGCGCGTGCCGCCGGCCGTGCGGGTGCCCGCCTGACGCTGGCGTCTGACGCGCATCGCACCGAGGAACTCACTCAGCAGCGCTACGCCGTGGACATCGCGCGCCGCGCGTGGCTTGGTCCCGATCAACTGCTTGTCACGCGCACGGCCGAGCAGTTGCTGGAGATGGTTCGATGATCAGCCGGCTCTTTGGAGATCGGCGCAGGCTGGCGGTCCTGCGTCGGATCGATCGTCCGGCTGCCGTCATGCTGGCGGCGGCGCAGGCACTGGTTGCCGCGATCGGCTGGTTCTCCGATCCCATCTGGCTGTCGGTTGCGGTCGCCGTGCAGCTGGCGCTGGGCGGCATCGGGGCCGTGCGCGTCATCGGTCCAGCTCGCGGCGAGCTCGGCCTGGCGCGATATTCCATTCCCGCCACCGCCGGCATTGCGGCGACGCTCTTCGGGCGCCTGATTCCCGGCGGCGTGAGCCTCCTGTTGGTGCCGATCGTGGGCGTGATCCTGTGGTCGGTGACGTATCTCGAGATGCGCATCGAGCGCGGCACGGGAGGCCGCACGCTCGGCGACCTGCAGTTGACGGCGATCACCTTCGCGGGCTCGGCGGGCATGTTGGCGCTATTCGGCACGCAGACCTGGCCGACACCATTGATCCTGGTCGTGATCCTCGTGCTTCCTCTCGCCCAACGTGCGGCCGAGGCGCGGGGGACGCTGGGCGCCGAGGCACTCGGACAGGCTCTGCTGCATGTCCTGGTCGTTGCCCAGGTCGGTGCCGGCGCCGTGCTGCTTGACCTGCCCCTGATCGTCACGGCCGCCCTGCTGGCCCTCGCCTTCTATACGTGGGCTGGCGCCGTGGACGCGCTGGGCGGCGGTGCCTCCGGTCGCTCCGTGGCCGTGGAGTTCGGGGCGCTCGTTCTTCTCGGCCTGGTCGTGGGGCTGTTCGTCTATCGACCGTGAGCAATTCGACGCAGTGGAGGGGTCGCGTTGACACCCCCCATGGCCGGTGGTACAAGGTTCGCCCTCGGCCCGTTGGCCGCCCCGAAATCACCACAGCGGAGACGTGCACAAGCCCCATGGCGCTTGGAGAAGCCGACACCACGACCCGACGACGACGGCAGCTCGGCGAGGCCGCCATCGCGCATGCCACGCGCGGCGAGTGGGAGGCGGCGGTCACCGCGAACCGTAGTCTCCTCGAACTCGGCCCGGACATCGACGCGCACAACAGACTCGGCAAGGCGCTCGCGGAGCTCGGCAGGCACGACGAGGCGCTGATCGCCTACGAGGGTGCCCTGGAACGCGACGCCACGAATCGCATCGCATTGCGCAACATCGAGCGGCTCCGTCTGATGGTCACCGCCGAGCGTCCGGCCTCCAACGGCAAGCAGAGCCCGGGCAAGGCGCCGGCCACGGTCTTCATCGAGGAGATGGGGAAGACGGGACGCGCGCGCCTTATCAACCTGGCAGGGCCAAGCGTCCTGGCTCAGCGTTCACCCGGTGACGCCGTCGACCTGGAGGTCGAGAACGACGAACTGGTGGCCCGCGTCGGGGGCACGGTGATCGGAAGCGTCGAGCCGCGCATTGCGGTGCGTCTGTTCAAGCTCATCGCCAGTGGGAATCGGTATGAAGCCGCCATCACGACCGTCAACGAGCCCGGCAGCGAACTGACCATCATCGTTCGCGAGGTCTTCACGCATCCCACCAACTTCGGCAAAGTTTCGTTTCCCACGCTCGGGCAGACGGGACCTGGCGTCAGACCGTACATGAAGGGCAGCGCACTTCGGTACGATGACGACGAAGAGGTTGAGGAAGCCGATGAGGACTCCGAAGAGGTCGAGGAGCTCGACACGACACTCCCCGAGTACTCGGGTGAGCCAGAGGACGAAGAGGAGCTCGCCGAAGAGCACTAGCGGCCGATGAAGGGGGGCCGATGAGCGACGCGGGGCGCACCGGTCTCGACCACGTCGTCCTCCCTCGACGCCTGCCGGGGCTGGCGTTGCTCGAGCGTCTGCTTCCGCCACCGTCCGACAACCTCCTTGATGCAGAGCTCGCCGCCTTCGCGGCGACCGGTGATACCGTGCTCGACCCGTGGGCCGGCACCGGCTGGACCGCGCGGCGCGCCGTGGCGCACGGCATGCGATCCGTTGCCGCAGACCCGAGCCCGTTCGCGCAGTTGGCCGCCATCGCGTGTCTGTCCGCACCGGAGCCGGCGGTGCTTGACGCCGCGTTCGCGCAGTTGGCCGGATCGCGGCGCGTCGATGTCCCGCTGCGCCAGCACATCGAGGAGCTGTACGCCTCCCGCTGCGGCGCCTGCCGTAGCCCCGTGCTTGTCGACCAGTTCATCTGGCCGCGCGATGCGGATGCGCCGGGTCGGAAGATCTTCCGATGCCCGACGTGCGAGGCCGCTATCGGCGGATCCGGCGATCGGGTCGCCGCGGTCGATGCCGTCGACCTGGCCAAGCTGGGGATCGACCGCGCCCCTGCCGCCGGGGACGTCATCGCTGCCGATAACGCCCCGGACGAGCTGCCGGCGGCAGCCGTCGGCCTGACCGGTCTGTCGGATGATCCCGATGCGCTCGGCGAAGGAGGAGAACCGCCGCCGCCGCCGCCCCTGGCGGTGGACCCGCCTACACCGATCGGGGCACGGCCCCGCTTTGCTTCGACCGTCCGACCGGATCCCATGCCGTTGGTGGCGGCGGATGGGCTGCGCCAGAGTCCGCAGTACCTCGACCTTCGATCTCGTTTCCCCGTGCTCGATGCACAGGACGACCTGGTGGAGGAGCTGCTCGACCTGTTCACGCCGCGCAACCTGTATGCGCTCCACGCCATCGGCGCAAAGATCGATTCCGAGCTGCGTGACCCGGGCACCGTCGCCGTCATGCGCCTGGCGCTGGCGGCCTGCCTCCTGCCGGCCAGCCGCCTGAATGGCTACCCTGGACGCGTCGCGTCGCTTCGTATCAGCAATGGCCACGTGCGCCAGCCGGCGAGCCGTCACCAGCGCGAGGTCAACGTTTGGCAGGCGTTCGAAGAGGCGTACCGCGACGTCCGGACGGCCGTGGGCGCGGTGGGCCAGGGCCGGCACGAGACCCGATTTGCGGCTGACTTCACCGAGCTCGGGGGCGTGGGCGCCGCCAACGTCCTGTGGCTGCGGAGTCGTCCGGCCGTGGTCGGCCAGTACCTGCCCACCGAGGGCGTCGACCTGGTCCTCGGCTCTCCGCCCATGGGCGGCTCCATCGACGACCTGTCCTTCGAGTACCTCGCCACCGGCTGGGTGCTCGGGCGGGAGGCTGCCGAGACCCTGCGCCTCGAGCCGATCTTCGGATCCGGGGGCCAGGCGGATGGCGCTGAGGTCACCGCTCTGCGTCATGGCCTTGTCTCGGCGGCCGGCGCGCTCAAGCCGGGCGGCTGGTGCAATCTCGTCATCGATGGTGGTGACCCCGACCGGCTCGTGTCGGTGGCGCTCGCCGCTGCCGCGGCCGGGCTCCACCTGGTCGACGTCATCCATCGTGAATCGGCCAGGTCCGGCGATGGGATCGTCCTGCACCTGCGCAAGCCCTCGGCGGAGGATCGGCTTCGTCACGCAGTGCGTCCGAGTCCGTTGCGGCTGGGTGCCGAGTCCGGTCACCTTACGTATCCCGAGCTGGCATCGGCGATGGAGCGCGCGGTCACCGCGCTGCTGCGCGACCGTGGCGAGCCCGCCGGCCTGACGCGCGTCGTGGCCGCCATCGTGGCCGAGCTGGGGCGCACGGACCTGCTCCGCCGGCTGGCGCTTCAGCGCGGCGGTGCGGCTCAGGAGGGGACCGATCGAATCGAGGCCGGCGGACCGCAATTTCTCGCGAATCTCATCCGCGAAGAGCTGTGGCGGGCCGATCATCCGACCCTTGTCCGCATCGGCGACGAGAACAGTCCGAGCTGGTGGCTTCGCACGCCAGAGCTGGCCGAACGACCCCTGGCCGATCGAGTCGAGTGGGCCACCTGGTCGATCTTGTCGACCGCCGGTCGGATTGACGAAGCGGGCTTCTTCGATCGTATCTACCGGCTGTTTCCGGGACTCCAGGCACCCGATGAGGAGCTGGTGCGGGCGTGCCTGGCATCGTACGCGGCGCCCGGAGAGCGTGGATCGCTGGCCACCGCCGATGATCTTGCAGCGCGCACGGCCGATCATGCTCGGACCATCGCGACGCTGGTGGACTACGGGCACAGGCTCGGGATGCACACCTGGGTCGCGGCGCGCGAGCATGACCGCGTGGTCGACGGCCGTCGCATCGCCGAGCAATTAGGCGACGATGAGCGTCGCGTGTACCTGCCCCTCGTCATTCGGGCCCCGGCCGAGGCGCTCGGCTCGGTCGACGTGATCTGGTACGTTCGCGGCAAGCTCGCCTTTCTGTTCGAGGTCGAGTGGACGGTGATGATCGGCGACGCGGTCCTGGATCGTGGCCGGCAGATCGCGGTGACCGACCAGCAGGCGCGGTTCCTGGTCGTCCCGGCTGAACGGACCGAGCTGCTGCGGTTGAAGCTTGATCGCTCCCCGTGGCTCCGGGAAGAGATGGAACGCCAGAACTGGCATGTGCTGAAGTGGCAGCACCTTGACACGCTGGCGGGGCGCCCCGGAGCCAAAATGGAATGGCTGGAACCGGTGCTGGGACTCGACCCGCTCATCGAGCGCGGGGGCGAGCAACTGACGATGTTCGGCGAGTGACAGGCGAGGGCTTGTCCGCTCGGATGACGGGTCGTAGACTGCACAGCGGGAGTGCCGTGGTTCCCCCCTGCGGCACTCCCGTTGTGCATCAACAATCGCGGTAGCATGGCCGCATGAGCCCCCTTGACCGCCATGAGCTGATCAGCCCACTGGAGCGAGCGCTGGTCGTGACCAGCCATCCTGACGATGGTGAATTCGGC
>JACDHU010000145.1 GCA_013820865.1 Chloroflexota bacterium | reverse complement strand
CTACGAGGTGCTGCGCCAATTCGCGTACACCGATGCCATCCAGGCCTTCGGCTTCATCGCATTCTTCCTGGCCTTTGCCATCAAGGTGCCGATGTGGCCGCTGCACACCTGGCTGCCCGATGCGCACGTGGAGGCTCCCACCGCCGGTTCCATCCTCCTCGCCGGCGTGCTGCTCAAGCTCGGCGGCTATGGATTCCTGCGCTTCGCCATCCCACTCCTGCCCGATGCGGCCGTCAGCTTCGCGCCGATCATCATCGGTCTCGCCGTCATCGCCATCCTGTACGGCGCCCTGGTTGCGATGGTGCAGCCGGACATGAAGAAGCTGGTCGCCTATTCCAGCGTCAGCCACATGGGCTTCGTCATGCTCGGGGCCTTTGTCTTCAACCAGCAGGGGCTCCAGGGCGCGGCCTTCACCATGATCAGCCACGGCATCACCACCGGCGCCCTGTTCCTGCTGGTCGGCATCATCTACGAGCAGACGCACGATCGTCAGATCGCGCACATGGGCGGCCTCAACGCCCGCCTCCCGCATTTCGCCGCCATGTTCGGGCTGTTCACGTTCGCCAGCATCGGTCTGCCCGGCTTGAGCGGCTTCGTGGGCGAGTTTCTCGTCATCCTCGGCGCCTTTGCCTACAACGGCTACGTCGCGGCGGCCACCATGCTCGTGGTGATCGCCAGTGCGGTGTATATGCTGTGGATGTTCCAGCGCGTGTTCTTCACCGTGCCGTCGGACTGGATGCGCCAGTGGTGGCCCTCCCTGCGCGACATCAACCGCAACGAGTGGATCGCCCTGAGCCCGCTGATCGTGCTGGTGGTGGCGCTCGGCGTGTACCCGGGACCGGTCCTCGAGCTGCTTGCGGCACCGGTCGATCGCATCATCGAGGCCGTCGACGGCGCGGGCCTGACAGCATTCGGGCCATGGAGGTAGCGCACGACCGATGAACTACGTCGACGATCTCGTGACCCTCCTGCCGGAGCTGATCCTCGCCGCGCTGGTGCTCGTCATCATCACCACCGACCTGTTCCTGTCGCGCCCCAACAAGTGGATTCTGACGCCCCTGACCGTTGGCGGGCTCATCCTGGCCGGCGCCGCGTGCGTCGTCGTGTGGGACATCAACGAGACAGTCTATTCCGGGTTCTACATCGTCGACGACCTGTCGGTCTTCCTCAAGGCGGCAACCATCGTCATCGGCATCCTGAGCGCGCTCTTCGCACCCGGCTACCTGGCCGTGCGCCGCATCCCGCTCGGCGAGTTCAACATGATCCTGGTCACCGCGCTGATCGGCATGTGCGTGCTGGCCTCCAGCAGCGACCTCATCACCCTGTTCCTGGGCCTCGAGCTGATGACGATGCCCTCCTACCTGCTCACCGGGCTGCACAAGACCGACCGCTACAGCAACGAGGGCGGGCTGAAATACTTCCTGCTCGGCAGCTTCGCCAGCGCGATCCTGCTCTTCGGCATCGCATGGGTATACGGGCTCACCGGGACGACCAACGTGGCCGAGATCGCGGCCGCGCTGACCGGACAGATGAGCCCGGCGCTGCTGGTCGCCATCGGCTTCCTGACGGTCGGCGCCACCTTCAAGATCGCCGCCGTCCCCTTCCACTACTGGACGCCGGACGCCTACCAGGGGGCCCCGACGCCGATCACCGGTTTCCTGTCGGTCGGCCCCAAGCTGGGCGCCTTCGCGCTGCTGATCCGGGTCTTCGCCGAGGCGCTCGAGCCACTCCGCGCCGACTGGCTGGCCATCTTCGTGGTTCTGACCGTGCTGACCATGACGCTCGGGAACGTGGTGGCCATGACCCAGCTCAACGTGAAGCGCATGCTCGCCTACTCGAGCATCGCGCATACCGGCTACATCATGGTCGGGATCGCGGCCTTCGCGAACACCACCGACCCCGAGGTGGCGGCGCAGGGCATTGAATCGGTGCTGTTCTATCTCCTCGGCTACGCGGTCATGAACATCGCCGCGTTCGCGGTGGTCGGCATGCTCCAGCGCGACACGACCCGCTTCGGCGGCCTCAACTCGTTCGCCGGGCTGGCCTCGCGGGCGCCGATGCGGGCCGCAGCCATGGCCATCCTCATGCTGAGCCTGACCGGCATTCCACCGACCGTCGGGTTCTTCGCCAAGCTGTACGTGCTGCTGGCGGCGGTCGAGGCCGGCCTCGCCTGGCTCGCCGTGATCGTGGTGCTCAACGCCGCGCTGGCCGCCTTCTACTACCTGCGCGTCATCGTGTACATGTACATGCGTGACCCGGAGCCGGATCCGGCGCCGCTGGAGAGCTCTGGGTTCGGCTCGCTGGCACTGGGCCTGTCGGTGGCCGCCGTGCTGGCCCTTGGAATCTTCCCGGGGGCGATTCTGACCCTCGTCGAGGTGTCCGCGGCGAGCCTGTTCTGACGCGATGAGTGCCGACACCGACAGCGCCCTGGGTGCGGCGGCAGCCGCGCTGCTCGGGGATCGCAGGCTGATCATCGCCACCAACCGTGGGCCGATCACGTTCGCCAGCGCGGCGGATGGATCGCTGCGTCCGCGCCGCGGATCCGGCGGTCTCGTCACCGCCCTCGGACAGGTCGGACGGCACGTGCCATTGACGTGGGTCGCAGCGGCAATGGGCGAAGGCGATCGCCGCGCGGCGGCCGATCCGAAGCTGCTGCGCCAGGCGGCCGGCGGTGACGACGCGGTGCGGCTGCGTTTCGCGGCCGTTGAACGCTCCGTCTACGAGCAGGCCTACAACGTCATTGCCAATCCGCTCCTGTGGTTCCTCCAGCACCAGATGTGGAACCTGCCGGAGCGGCCGGTGATCGATGCGGCCGTCATGCGCGCCTGGGATCGCGGGTACGTCGCCCTCAACGACGCCTTCGCGACCGCGGTCCTGGCGCAGACACGCGGCGACCGTACCCCGCGCATCATGCTGCACGACTACCACCTCTACCTGGCCGCCGAGCCGATCCGTCGGGCCCGCCCGAAGGCGATCATCAGCCACTTCACCCACATTCCGTGGCCGCCGTCGTCGATCTGGCTGACGATCGCTCCGCGCATCCGCGAGGGCATCGCGATCGGAATGCTGGCGAACGATGTCGTCGGCTTCCAGACGAAGCGCTACGCCCACAACTTCCTGCGCATGGTCGAGTCCTTCGTGCCGAAGGCCCGCGTCGACTACGAGGCGGGGACCGTCCGCTATGCGAGGCGCACGATTCACGTGCGCAGCTACCCGATCAGCATCGACGTGGAGGCGACGCGCCGGGTGGCCACGTCCCGAGCGGCACGGCGACGCGCAGATCAACTGCTTGGCGGCACGCGCGAGCGCGTGATCGTCCGCGTCGACCGGCTCGAGCCATCGAAGAACATCCTGCGCGGCTTTCTCGCCTACGAGGCACTGCTCCAGCGCCACGCGCGCCTGCGCGGGCGGATCAGCTTCCTGGCCTTTCTGGTCCCGTCGCGGACAGGTCTCAAGGAGTACGGCGACTACGGCAGGCAGGTGCAGAACGCGGTCGATCGCATCAATGCCCGCTTCGGCCGGGCCGGGTGGCGACCGGTGCAGCTGTTCTACGAGAACGACTACGCGCAGGCCCTCGCCGGCCTGTCGATGGCCGATGTCGTGCTCGTCAACCCGCTGGTCGATGGCATGAACCTGGTTGCCAAAGAGGCGGTCGTCGTCTCGGAACGCAATGCTGTGCTCGTCCTGTCCGAGACGGCCGGCGCGTTCGATCAGATGGCCGATGGCGTGCTGGCCGTCGCACCGGCCGATGTGATCGGCACCGCCGATGCCCTCGCAGCGGCCCTCGAGATGCCTGTCGAGGAGCGGAAGCGCCGCCTGGCCAAGCTTCGCCGCGGCGTCGAGCGCGAGGACATCACCTGGTGGCTGCGCCGCCAGCTCGAGGACCTGGCAGACCTCACCGACGGGCGGTAGGGCGTGCTCGCCTTCAGCCGGCTGGGTCACTTCAACCGCTTCCACCGCGACGCACGGCTGTTTCTCGTCACCACGCTCGTGGCCGGCGCGGCGCTCAGCCTGTACTGGATCGACTTCAACCTGTACCTTGCTTCGCTCGGGTTCGAGCCGGCAACGATCGGCCTCGTCGCGACCGTCGCGTCGGTGGGCGGCGCGCTGACGGCCTTCCCCGCCAGTGCTGCGTCCGATCGCTTCGGGCGCCGCACCGTCATCGCGGCCGGGATGAGCGTCTCGATTCTGGCACTCGTCGGTCTGCTGCTCAGCGAGGCCCTGCCGCTGATCATCGGTTTCGCGGCAATGTGGGCCATCGGCCAACAGGCATTCATGGTCGTCCAGGCCCCATTCCTGGCGGAGCACAGCGATCCCGAGCACCGCAACGAACTGTTCGCGCTCCAGGCCGCTGTCCAGACCGTGACGAACATCGTTGCCGCGATTCTCGGCGGCATCGTGGCCGCGGGGATCGGCGGACTCCTCGGATTCGATCCGGGTGGACCGGACACCTACCGCCTGATCCTGGTGATCATGACGCTCCTGCTGGTGGCGGCGCTTGGCACGGTGGCCCTGCTGTCCGACGATCGGCCCTCGCGCAGGGCGGTCGAGTCACCGCTCAGGGCAAAGCCGAGGGCGCGGAAGGGCGTTCGCAACCGGAGCCGCTTCGTTCGCCTCCTGTTCCCGGGCTTCCTGATCTCCGTCGGAGCCGGCCAGGTGATCCCATTCCTCAACGTCTTCGTGCAACGAAAGTTCGACCTGGATCTCACGTCGCTCAACGCGCTCTTCGCATTCACCAGCCTCGGTACCGTTGCGGCCATGCTCACCCAGCCGCGCCTGGCCCGGCGCTTCGGCCAGATCGCGTCGGTCGTCATCGTGCAGGGCGCCAGCATCCCGTTCCTGGTGGTGCTCGGATTCTCGCCCGTGCTGTGGACGGTCATCGGTGCCATGGCGGTGCGCAACTCGCTGATGAACGCCGGCAACCCGATCTTCTCGGCATTCGCGATGGAGCACGTCAGCCCCTCGGAGCGAGCCACGCTGGCGGCGGGCATGAGCGTCCTGTGGCAGGGCGGCTGGGTCATCGGCGGCGCCTGGTACGCGCTGCTCCAGGCGACCCTTGGCTTCGAGGCGGGGTACACGGTGAACTTCATCACCGTCATCACGCTGTATTCCGTCGCCACGACGCTGTACTGGACCTGGTTCCGCGACGCCGACCGGCACAAGTTCCAGGAACGCGCGGCGCCCACGTAGCTGTCCTTCCTGGAAACTGAGACGGGGAGCCGGGTGATGCGGTCTGCCTCCCGGTGGGTCATACGCCGTCGTGGCGGGCATGAGACGCGAAAGCGTGTCGCGAACTGCCGGTTCTGAGCGTGGCCGAGCATGATCTGGCCCCCATGTGCCGGCTAATGCCCGCCAGCGCCGCGTATGACCAAACGCG
>JACDHU010000144.1 GCA_013820865.1 Chloroflexota bacterium | reverse complement strand
TCCGCCGCCTCACGGGCGATCGCGCGCAGGCGTTCCAGCTTGCGCGGCGAGATCTCGCGAGCGACACAGCGCTCGGTGACGATCAACCGGAAGGCAGCCACGCCAACCTCGGTCGCGTGCTGCACAACCTCCTCGAGCGCGTCGCCCTTGAGCAACGCCTGGACGATTGTCAGCCGATGACCCGGCTCACTCGTCACCGGACCCCGTTCCTCGATCAGGCAATCGCTGCCATCCAGCCGGCAGACGGCTTGCGTTCCATCGCCCGGGAGGAGGACCAGACGATCGCCATCGGTCAGGCGGAGCACCTTGCGCACCTGTCGCTCGATAGCCGATGGAAGCGCGAAGCGCTCGTCCGCCAAAGCGCCGGGATCCACGAAGAACCGATGAAGTGTCACGTGCGGTGCTCAAGGCAGAGCGACACCCACTCGCCGGCGTCGCGTCGATCGGTCATTTCCAGACCCGCATCGTTCAGGCGCTCGATAACCTCCGCGGCACGTGGCTCGATGATGCCACTGGCCACGAGTGTCCCGCGCTGCGCCACGTGCGCGGCCAGGCGCGGCGCCAGCTCGATGAGAACCGCCGCGACGAGGTTGGCCAGCACCAGCGGGAACCTTACCTCGGCATCCGCCGGCAGCGAGCCGTGGCTGACGGACAGGCGGTCGGCGAGACCGTTCCGCTCCGCGTTTTCGCGCGACGCCGTCACGGCCAGTGCATCGGTATCAACCGCGACCGCGCGCGCGGCGCCGAGGCGAAGGGCGGCGAGCGCCAGGATCCCGGAGCCGCAACCTACATCCAGGACCGCCTCAGGCATCGGCGAGATCAGTTGGAGCAGATCGAGACATCCGCGCGTCGTCGGATGCAGCCCCGTGCCGAATGCCATGCCCGGATCGAGCGTGATACCCAGTTCGTGCTGTGCGAGCGGCTCGGACACCCACGACGGCACGATGACGATGCGTCCGACGCGTTGCGGCACGTAGTGCTCCTTCCACGCGTCTGCCCAATCCTCGTCCTCCACGGTCCGCACGCGCAACGGCCCCACCGGACGCAGCCCGAACGCCTGGAGGTGCCACAGGGCGCGCTCGGTCTGGTCGACCGCATCGGCGGCGTGCGGGCCGTGCGCAACGTGCGCAGTCACGACGTACGGCGCCGTGAGGTCTTCGCGCGCCACCAACTCGTCACCAGGGTCACGGATGAGGGCGGTCGGATATACCGCCGAGCCGGTCGCGACGCGACCGAGGACCTCGGAGACGGCCTCGATGGCCTCGACGTCAGCGGTGACGCTCAGCTCGAGCCAGCGCATCGGGCGCCCGTCAGCCGAACAGGTCGCGAATGCGCTCGAAGACCGACGGGCCCTTCGGCAGCACGGCCGGCGCGCTGATCTCGTTCAGCTCGCGCAAGAGCTCACGCTCGCGCTTCGTCAATTTCCCGGGGATCACAACGTTGACGACCACGTGGAGATCGCCTCGCCCTGCACCGCGCAGATGCGGCACGCCCTTTCCGCGCAACCGGATCTCCTGGCCCGACTGAGCGCCGGCCGGCACCTCGACATCCTCGCTGGCCTCGACCGTCGGGACAGAGAGCGTCGCGCCAAGGGCCGCCTGCGGAAAGGTGATCGGCAGCTCGTGGTAGAGCTCGGTTCCGCGCCGGACGAGCTGTGGATGTGCTCGGACGTGAACGGCCACGAACAGATCACCGTTCGGACCGCCGCGTGGCCCCGCCTCACCCTGCGCCTCCATGGCGATCCGCTGGCCGTCGTCGATGCCCGCCGGAATGGCGACCTCCAGCGAGCGCTCGCCCCGCACGCGACCCTCGCCGCTGCACTCGCTGCACGGTGTGGCGATGATGCGACCCTCGCCGCGGCAACGGGCGCAGGCCACGATGTTGACCATCTGACCCAGGATGGTTTGCGCCACCCGCCGCTGCTCGCCGGAGCCACTGCAGTCAGGACACGTATCAGGCTCTGTGCCCGGCTCGCCGCCAGCACCGTCGCAACGCGGGCACGCATCCAGCGTGGGGAACTTGATTGTCTTGGTGACACCGAACACGGCCTCGGCGAACTCGATGGTCAGGTCGTAGCGCAGGTCGGCACCGGCAACCACTCGCTGACGTCGCCGCGTCCCGGCGGGCGCGCCGCCGAAGAACGCATCGAAGATGTCGCCGAAGGGCCCGAAGCCGCCGCCGTACCCATCCGCGCCGCCGGCCGCCGCGCCATCCACCCCGGCGTGCCCGAACATGTCGTACGCGCTGCGCCGCTGGCGATCCGAGAGCACCCGGTACGCCTCGTTCAGCTCCTTGAAGCGCTGCTCGGCACCATCGTTCTTATCGATGTCGGGATGGTGCTGCTGAGCAAGGCGACGAAAGGCGCGCTTGATCTCCTCGTCGTCCGCCTCCCGCGGGACGCCGAGCACGTCGTAGTAGTCGCGCTTCACAGCCATGCGCGCGATCATACCAATTGGCACTCCACTGACGCGAGTGCCAGTCCCCCGGGCCGTCCGACCCAAGGGGAGGGCCGATGCGGGATTCATGACGTTACGCGTCAGGAACCTTCCGATACGATCCGTGCTCATGACGACCATCCAGATCTCAGCCGACCACGCTCGCCGCTTCCTGGTGCGACGTCACCTGCTGGCGCCACCGCGCAGCCTCCCGGCGGCGCCGGCATCGGTCCTCTCCGCGGTCGAGCGTCTCGGCAGCCTTCAATTCGACCCGCTCGAGTTGCCCGGAGCGCGGAACCATGACCTCGTGCTCCACGCGCGCATCGCGGATTATCAACGCGGCTGGTGCGAGGAGTGGCTGTACGGGCCTGATCGGCGCCTGATCGAGCTCTACAACAAGAGCCTCAACATCCTGCCGATGCACGAGCTGCCCCATTACCGCATCAGCTGGCAACGCTGGGCTGCGGAGATCAACGACGGCATCCTGACCAAGCAGGCCGATGTCGCTCGGGCCATCCTGCGCCGGCTCAAGGCCGATGGTCCGCTCTCCACCGCCGCATTCGGGGAGCACGCGCACGCCGTGGACTGGTGGTGGGCGCCGACGCGGGCCTCGCGGGCAGTGATGGAGGCACTCTTCGTGACCGGGCGCATCGGCGTTGCACGGCGCGAGGGCAACCGGCGCCACTACGACCTGATGGAGCGGCTCGTGCCAGCGGAGCTCCTGAAGCTGAAGGAGTCGGAGGAGGACGCCATGACGCATCGGCTCCTGAGCCGATTCCGGGCGACCGGCATGACCAGGCCGACCGGCACGCAATCCGAGGTCATGTACAGCGCCGGTTCCTCGCCCGAGCGCATCCGGCGCACCCAGCGGCTCGTCGACGATGGCACCCTCGTGCCGATCGAGGTCGAGAGCCTCAAAGGGACTCGATACATCATCGGCTCGGAAATGCCCATCCTGAAGACGGCCGCGGACGTGGAGTTGGCGGCTGGCGTGAGCTTCCTGGGCCCGCTCGATCCACTGATGTGGGATCGGCGCATGCTGCGCGAGCTGTTCGGTTTCGACTACCTGTGGGAGGTCTACGTCCCGGAGTCGAAGCGACGCTGGGGCTACTACGTCCTGCCGATCCTGTTCGGCGACCGGTTCGTCGGGCGCATCGAGCCACGCTACGATCGCAAGGCGAAGACGCTGGCCATCAGGGGCATCTGGTTCGAGCCATCCTTCTCGCTGATGGACGAACCGGCCTTCATCGCTGCCCTGCGCGAGGCCATCGAGGCGTATCGGTCCTTCGTTGGCGCAACGAGAGTCACCTGGCCACGCACCCGTCCCGGCCGCGACATCGCCGGAGCACTGCGTCGAGCCTGACGTCAGTCGGTGAAGTCGACGATGATCGGCGCGTGGTCCGATGGGATGCCCGGATAGGTCGAGGGCTTGCGGGCGTCACGATCGCGCTCGGCGGCGACTGCCCGCGCGGCGAGTGGCGGCGAAACGTAGACGTGGTCGATGCGCATGCCGAAGTTCTTGTGGAAGTTGCCGGCGCGGTAGTCCCACCACGTGAAGTAGCCGCTATCTGGATTGAAGCGTCGCACAACGTCGACCATCCCCCAGTCGCGCAGCTTCGCGACGGCCGACCGTTCGCGCGGCGAAACGTGGGTCGCTCCGTGAACGGCGTTCACATCCCAGACATCGGCATCGTCGGGCGCAACGTTGTAGTCGCCACAGATTGCCAGCTCGGACGCCGGATCGTTGTCGTCCAGCCAGACCGATAGCCGCGCCAGCCACTCGAGCTTGGCGAGATAGAACTCCGAGTCGACCACCCGACCGTTGGGGACGTAGATGTTGGTCACGCGCATCGGTCCACAGGTGGCGGCCAGGAAGCGGCCGCCATCATCGGTCCATCCATCGGGTGTCGGAATCCCGGCCACGACGTCGCTGATCCCGATGCGCGAGGCGATGGCGACGCCGTTCCATCGGCCCGAGCCGTGGTGGACGAGTTCGTAGCCGAGCGCGGCGAAGTCCATGAGCGGCGCCTGCGCGTCGGAGAGCTTCGTCTCCTGCATGCACAGGACGTCGGGCTGATGACGCTCAATCCAGGCAAGCACCCGATCAAGGCGTGCCTTGAGCGAATTTACGTTCCAGGTCGCGAGTCGCATCGGGAGGAGTCTATCCTCGCGCAATGCTTCGAGAGTTTCGTGACTTCATTCTCCGCGGAAACGTCGTCGACCTTGCGGTCGGCATCGTGATCGGCGCCGCATTCACGGCCATCGTCAACTCGCTCGTCGCCGATCTGCTGACTCCACTGGTCGGCATCTTGTTCTCGGCCGACTTCGCGTCGCTGGCAGTCACGGTGAATGACTCGACGATCACCTATGGCAACTTTCTGAACGCGCTCATCAGCTTCCTGCTCGTGGGTGCCGCACTCTTCACCTTCGTCGTCAAGCCGATGAACCTGTTCGAGCGCCGGCGCCAGGCTGCCGAGCCCGATGCGCCGACGACCAAGACCTGCACCGAGTGCGCCTCGGAGATCCCGATCGCGGCGCGCCGCTGCCCGATGTGCACGCAGCGTCAGTCCACCACCTTGACTCCCTGAGTGCCTCGCGTGGAGGGCGCTCTGCCCGCGCCGCCACACGAGCGGATCGCCGTCGTCGCCGTCGCCGTGGCGATCCTCCTTGCTCGGTTCGCGATCATGTTTCTCGGGCTTCAGCTGGCACCACTGATCGGTATCAGCGCGCGCTACTCCGCGGCAGGATGGGCGAACGCCCACGTCGAGCGGTCGCGTGACGACGCAACCGTGCCACGCTCGACGGATCGGGGCCGAGCCTCTCGCGCTCGGCCCCTGACCGGCGAGCGTTCCGGAGGTCAGACCTCCTTGTACTCACCCTCGATCGTCTCACCCTCTTCGTCAGCGGCAGTCTCGCCGCCTTCCGCATCCGGCTCGGCCGCGGCATCGG
>JACDHU010000143.1 GCA_013820865.1 Chloroflexota bacterium | reverse complement strand
AGCCGAGCTCGAGCACGCCACCGATGGGCAGGACGCTGCCCAGGAGCAGGAGCACTGACAGCTCCGCGAACTTCTCGAAGACGGTGGAGACCTCGTGTAGCCGATGATTGACGTCGTGGCCCGCCTCGAAGCGGCGGAAGGCGACACCCGCGGCAAAAACGGCGAGAAAGCCATAGGCCTGGATCAGCTCGGTCGCGCCGTAGACCGCGAAGATGGCGCCGACGGCGACGAACGCATCGAACGGGTTCACCAACCACCCGCGACCGATGACGCGGTACGTCTGCGCGGCGATCAGGCGACCGGCCACCGCGCCGATGACCAGGCCGACGATGACCGGGTATAGCAGATCGGCGGTCAACCACTCCAGCCACCACCCGTCGAAGCGCGCGAAGCCGCGCTCGTAGCCGAACAGGGCGAGCATGACGAAGGGGAAGGCGAGACCGTCGTTCAGACCGCCTTCGGCGGTGATGCTGAAGCGGGACTCATCCTCCGGCTCCTCCTGCATCGGCCCACTGACCTGAACGTCCTCGGCCAGTACCGGGTCGGTGGGCGCCAGGACGGCACCCAGCAGGATCGCGCCCGCGAGCGCCATACCGACCAGCCAGAGGCCTAAGAGCGCCATGCCCGCGATCGTCAGCGGCATCGCCACCGCGAGGAGGAGCACCGTTGTGCGCCAGTTGCGCCAGGTCAGGGCCCGATCGAGCTTCACGCCGGCCCCGAACAGCGAGACGATGACCGCCAGCTCCGCCGCACGGCTGAAGAGCTGCGCATCCTCGAGCGGGTCATACCAGTTGATGCCAATGCCCCGCAGGATCAGGCCGGCGAGGACTCCGGCCGTCAGATACAGGATTGCCGCAGAGAACGGACGACCGCGTTGGACCGATAGCGCCACCGACCCGACCAGGATGACGGCACCGCCGACGAGCAGCAGGAGCTCATAGATGCCGAGCTCAAACGCCCAGCCCGGGGCACGGGCGACCAGCTCACCGCCGAGAGGAAGATTCACGCCCGAATGCTAGCGGCGTCCGGGCGGTTGAGAGTCAGCTGGTGCCGGCAGGCGTCCGAAGGGGCGCTCAGGTGCCTCGCGACAAGAGCAGGCTGATGACCGTTTCCACGGCTACCCGCTGCGCGGCCCTTCCCGGACTTGAAGCCGTGCGCCGCGGCTGCGATCTGCGGCAGCGACGCATCCACGAGGAAGCACAACGGGTTGCCGAACCGGAAGGGCGCGGCTATCCGTCTCGGAGCGCTTCGACGCTCCTGGCTCCTGGCCCTGGACGTCGCGCAAAGGCCACCGTGAACACCACCGCCGTACCGCACAGCGCAAGGACAGTTCCAGGCACGATGTGTCGCAGGAAGGATGCGGGCGACAGCCCCATCGTCATGCCGCCGAGGCCGAACTGGGGTAGGATCCATGGACCGGCGGCCGCCCACAGGCCGAGCGCAATGAGCGCGAGACCGAGCCATATGCGCGCGCCGGAGCCCCGCGCGAAGAAGACGACGAGGGCCGCCGTGATTGTGAGCACTCCGGGAATCAGGTGCCATGTCAGCACGCTCGCATCCAGCGGAGAGGGTGTCGACATCATGTGGTTCATCTGGCCCGCGGGACGCAGGTCAAGGTTCAACCATGGAGCCGCAACGAGCCATATGCCGGCGATCGCGCCGAACACAGCAGAAACACGCATACCTGCTCACCCTTTCTTCGGTACTGTCGCCCAGTTGTGAGTGTACACTGAGGCTTCGTGAGGTCCAGACTCATTGGTCGTCGAGGCTGCGATCGATGACGCGATGAGCATCCTTGAGCAGTGGTCGGGGTGGCTCGCGGAGTGGGCCGTTCCAGAAGGCATCCTCGCAGCTGCGCCGGCCGACCCATGGACGCCCCCAAGTGATTTGTTCGCACGGCGCGCCGATCGAGCGGTCGGCCGGATCGAAACCGCGACCGCGCGCGCGGTCGCGGAGGCACTGCTGCCGGCCGGCTCGGTCCTCGACGTGGGGGCGGCCGGCGGCGCGGCGTCACTTCCATTCGTAGGTCTGGCCACCTCACTCACCGCGGTCGATGAGCGGGAGGAGATGCTGGCAGGGCTCGTGGACCGTGTCATCGGCGCTGGCGGAGCGAAGCCAGAGCTTGTCGTGGGGCGCTGGCCGGACGTGGCGGACGCGGTCGCCGTCCACGATGTCGTGGTCTCGAATCACGTTCTCTATAACGTCCCGGATGTCGGACTGTTTCTCGAACAGCTCACGACACATGCACGCCGACGCGTCGTGGTCGAGATCACCTCACGGCATCCAACCGACGACCTCTCGCCGCTATGGCGGCGCTTTCACGGCGTCGAGCGACCGGTGCACCCAACGGCGGACGACGTCATCGCCGTCCTGGTAGAAATCGGCATCCACCCCTCGGTAACCCGTTGGACCGGCGAGGTTACCGACCTCCCGTTCGAGGACTACGTGGCGCTCGCACGCCGGCGTCTCTGCCTGCAGCCCTCCATGGACCGGGACGTTGAGGCAGCCCTCCGAGCCCTGGGTGAGCAACCTCGCGATCTCGTGACCCTCTCATGGGCGGGTCGACAGGCGAGCGCGGCACCTGACCTGTTCGCTGGCTAGATGTACGGGGTAATTACCAGCGGGATAGCCGCACCGATAGCCTGCCCTTCCGCACGGAATGCAGGTTTTTCCACCTCACCCGCCCAGGACGAGCGACAAGGCGACCTGCGCCTGCTGACCGCGAGCGGGTGAATCACGTAAGGGCTGGATTGGCGTGCCCGAGAGGACTCGAACCTCCGACCTTTAGGTCCGCAACCTAACGCTCTATCCACTGAGCTACGGGCACCCGATTGATCACGCGGAACGGTGGCGGAGAGGGAGGGATTCGAACCCTCGGAAGAGGTTTACCCCCTTCAGCGGTTTAGCAAACCGCCGCACTAGGCCACTATGCGACCTCTCCGTGATCGCGGCCGATGATAGCATGGAGCCTCGCCAGGGACGAAGAAGCCGTCCCCGGTTGACCAACCCTCAACGTACCTTCTCAGTGTGTGTCCCAGATGCCTGCCACCCGCCTTCCGATCATTGGACAGCCCCTTGCCCAGACGGCCCTGGAGGGCGTGCTGCGCGCGGCGCTGGCCGAGGCCGGCAGCCCGATCGAAATCGAACGGTGGGAGCGACGACCGCATGAGCTGGCGGCCGCCCTCAAGGAGATCCGCGCCGGCGAGGATTTTGTCGGAGCGCTGATCTCCTCGCCGCACAAGGAGAAGGCTCCCGCGCTGTCGCACGCTCTGTCCGATGACGCCCGGGTAAGTGGCGCGGTCAACGTCTTCGTACGAGCCGAGGGACGCCTGCGCGGGCACAACACTGACGCCGATGGTATCCGCGCCGGACTCACCTCGATCCTGCCGCGTGTCAAGGGCAAGTGGCCGCGCAACGCGGTCGTGCTCGGCGCCGGCGGCGGGGCGCGCGCCGTGGTTGCCGTCCTGATCAACTCCCGCTTTCAGCACATTGCCGTCCTCAATCGTCACCTCCATAAGGCAGAGGCACTCGTCGCGCATTTCTCGCGGACAGCGCGGCACATGGAGGTGCGGGCGCGACCCTGGCACGACGCGATCATCGAGGCCGAGCTGGCTCGCGCCGACGTATTGATCAATGCCAGTGGTCCTGGTGAGGATGGCCGCTCACCGATTCCGACCGAGCTCCTGCCGGCGGATCGGTTCGTTCTCGATCTCGTCATCGGCGGAACGTCAACCCCGCTGCTGGACGCCGCGAAGGCGCAGAGTGGAACGGTCGCCAACGGGCAAGGTGCCTTCCTGGCCGCCACGGCAGAGACGCTGCGGCTGTTGACCGGCGCCGCGCCATCGGCGGAGACGCTGCGGAGCGCGCTCGCGACCGAACTCGGGGTGCCCGAAGAAGGTCTCGCGGTGGTCGGCGACTGACGTGATGATGCACATCAGCCTCCAGTCCGTTCTCATGGTGAGCGCCGGATGAACGACGACCGTCGTACCGATGCTCGACTGGCTGAACGAATCCGGTCCGGGGACTCGGAAGCGCTCGGTGAGCTGTACGACCGCTATGCGGCAACGGCACTCGCCACGGCGATGCGAGTCGTTCGGGCCAGAGATGAAGCGGAGGATGTGGTGCACGATGCGTTCGTGGCCGTCTGGCGCAAGATCGACCGTTTTGATGCGGACCGAGGATCACTGCGCGCATGGCTGATGACGGTGGTCCGGAACCGGGCCATCGATCGCGTGCGCGCGCGCCGACCGAATATGGATCTCGAAGTCGCCGATGAGCGTTCTCTGCTGCGCACCGGGCCCAACCCGACGTGGGAAGCCGCGCTGGGTCGAACTGCCGCCACTGACGTCCACGCCGCCATGGCTTCCCTTCCCCAGGAGCAGCGACAAGCCGTGGAGTTGGCCTACTTCGAGGGGTACACCTACCGCGAGGTCGCAGAGCTCACCGGCGTTGCGCCTGGGACGGCTAACGGACGTCTGCGGCTCGCATTGGCGAAGTTGCGTGACGCCCTCAGCGGCAGCACCGCGGCGCCGCTCGGTTCCTCCGAGTCGATGTTCTCCGAGGACACACGACGATGAATTGCACGACCGTCAACGACCTTGCCGCCGCCTATGCCCTCGGAGCCGTCGAGGCCGATGAGGAACGCCGCGTCGTTGAGCATCTGTCGACTTGCGACCAGCAGCATTCCGACGTGCGCTCGATGATCGAAGCCGCCGCGCTCGTTCCCGTGTCCCTCGAGCCGGTGGCTCCCTCCGCCGCACTGCGCGGACGGCTGATGGCCACGATCGCACAGACGCCACAGGAGGACGCTGTTCCTGTTGCGACGCCGGCGCAGGCGCCGCAACCACGCGCGCCACAGCCCATCCGGTCCGCCGAACCGCGTCGCCCGTGGTGGCAGCTCGCTCCCCTGCCGGCCTCGCTCGCCGCGGTGGCCCTTGCCGCCGTTGTCGGCATCGGTTCCTGGAACATCTCGCTCAATCAGCAGCTCGGCGATCGCGATGCCGCACTGCGCGCGGTCGCCTCCGCCGACGCCATCTACGCCGCGCACGGCACGGCAGGGACCGGCTGGGTCATCGAGAGCGGGGAACAGGCCATGTTCATGGCCGAGGATCTGCTCGATCTGCCCGCCGACCAGCTGTACGAGCTGTGGTTGATCGACGGCGACAACGCCCCGGTGGCGGTCGGCACCCTGACCGGAGCCGAAGGATTGGCCCTGGTGACGCTCGAGCGCGACCTTGGGTCGGCGACGACGTTCGCCATCACCGTTGAGTCCGAGCGCGTCGACGCGCCCACCTCTGAGCCCGTCCTCGTCGCCACCCTCGGCACCTGACGCCTCCGCAACCACCTTGATCAGGACCTTTGGGTCTTGGCCCGAGGCGTGCGAAGTAGCAGACTGAACCCTCACCGACCGGAGGACGATCGGGCCGCCAGCCGGGGAAGGTCAGCATCCGATCGC
>JACDHU010000142.1 GCA_013820865.1 Chloroflexota bacterium | reverse complement strand
CGTCGCCAGCGACCGGCTGATCTTCTCCGCGCCGCACGAGCCGGAATGGGGCTTCGAGCCCGAAGTGACCGATGAGGGTCGCCTGCTGGTCATCACCATCTGGCGCGGCACAAACCAGGAGAACCGCCTCTACGTCGCCGACCTGACCGGCGGCGTCGAGGCTGCCACCGTGCGCCCCCTCTTGGATGACGCCGACGCGCGCTACGAGCTCATCACGGCCCTCGATGGCTCGCTGCTGGTGCTGACCGATCTCGACGCACCCATGGGTCGCGTCCTCGCCTTCGACCTCGATCATACGGAAGACCCGCGCGAGATCGTGCCAGAGGCCATGGACGCGCTGGAGCAGGTCCGGCTGGTGGGTGGTCGGCTCGCGGCGGTGTACCTGCACGATGCGCATCATCGGCTCGCCATCTTCGAGGCCGATGGGCGTCACGTCGTCGACGTGACGCTTCCGGGGATCGGCACGGTGGCTGACCTGGCTGGGCGCCGCGGTGACGATGAGCTGTTCTTCAGCTTCACGACCTTCAGCACGCCCGCATCGGTCCTGGCGCTTTCGATGGCCGATGGATCCGTGCGATCCATGCGAAGCGCCGAACTGCCGTGGGATCCGGACGCGTTCGTGACCGAGCAGGTGTTCGTCATCTCCTCCGATGGCACGCAGGTGCCGCTCTTCCTCACGCGTCGCACTGACATCACGCCCAACGGCGACGTGGCGACACTCCTGTATGGCTACGGCGGCTTCCAGATCTCGGTAGGCCCGACGTTCAAGCCCGAGTGGCTCGCGTGGATGGAGCGCGGTGGCCTGCTGGCCGTGGCGTCCCTGCGCGGCGGCGGCGAGTACGGAAAAGCGTGGCACGATGCCGGCCGCCTGGAGCACAAGCAGAACGTGTTCGACGACTTCGCGACCTGCGCTCGCTGGCTCGCGTCCTCAGGTTGGTCTCGACGCGAGCGGATCGGCATCAGCGGTCGCTCCAACGGTGGACTGCTGGTCGGTGCCAGCATCACGCAGCATCCCGAGCTGTTTGGCGCGGCGATCGCGGAGGTGGGCGTGATGGACATGCTGCGCTTCCATCGGTTCACCATTGGCTGGGGCTGGACCAGCGACTATGGATCGGCCGATGAGCCAGGACAGTTCCGCACATTGCTCGCCTACTCGCCGCTCCACAACATTCGGCCGGGAAGGGGCTATCCGCCGACGCTGGTGACGACCGGCGACCATGACGACCGGGTCGTGCCCGGTCACTCGTTCAAGTTCACGGCGGCGCTGCAGGCTGCGCAGGACGGTGATGCACCGGTGCTGATCCGCATCGACACGGACGCCGGACATGGGATGGGTAAGCCTGTGAGCAAGCTGATCGACGAGCGTGCCGACGTGCTGGCCTTTCTGGACGTTTCCCTGAGCGCGCCTTGACACCGGATTGATGTCAGGCTCGTAGCCTGCGGGTGGAGAGTTCAGTATCCGACTCTCCCTCTCTCCACCGCGTCGATGCGTTCCGGAATGACCGGAGCGCATCGCCGTTTCTGACTGACCTAGAACGCGCTCGGGACCTCGATCCAGAAGGTCGAGCCCAGGCCCTCTTCGGACACCAGCCCCACGGCGCCATGGTGAGCCTCCGCGATGTGCCGCACGATCGCCAGGCCAAGGCCAGCACTGCCTCCGAGCTGTTCGGCGTCCCGGGTGCGGGCACGCGATCGGTCAACCTTGTAGAAACGCTCGAAGATGCGCGCCTGGTGGGCTTCGGATACACCGATGCCGTCGTCGGCGACGGTGAAGCGCACACGGTCTTCCAGCGCCTCCCAGCCGATGCGCACCTCGCCCCCGAGATGGCTGTACTTCACCGCGTTGTGCGCCAGATTGAGGAGCGCCTGACCGAGCCGATTGGGGTCCGCGAGTGCGCGAACTTCGGTTGACGACGGTGGGCGCCGGACGATATGGACCTTGCGCCGTTCGGCGACAGGACCAATGCGTATGACGCAGTCAGCCACGATCGCTTCCGGATCGAGCGGCTCGAGCGAGAGCGCCGTCTCGCCCGATTCGATCATCGACAGGTCGAGCAGCTCGTCGACCAGCTGCGCGAGATGGTCGGCCTCGCGCTCCACCTGGCTGGCAAAGTCGCGCATCGTCGCCGGGTCATCGACGGAGCCCGATGAGACGGTCTCGGCCAGCAGCTTGATCGAGGTCAGCGGAGTGCGAAGCTCGTGGCTGATGTTCGCGACGAAATCGCGCCGCACCCGCTCCATCCGACGCAGGGCCGTGATGTCGTGGAGCGACAGCACCACGCCGCCGCCGGCGAGTGGAACGGCGTCGACGGCGAAGTGTCGCGCACCGAGGTGGCCGAGATCGGCCTCGCCCGCGACCGCTTCGCCCAACGTCACTGCGTGGCGCGCCACCGCATCGAAGGCGGCGGAGCCGAACGCGGCGATGAGGCTCATCCCGATGATGGATGGCTCGTCACGCTCCGCGAGGGAAGCGGCCTCCGGACCAGCACGGACGATCCGCAGGTCGCGGTCGATCATCAACAGGAGATCGCCACCCCGGCGGGCGAGCAGCGCCTCGAAGGCGGCCGCCGCGATCGGGTCGATCATGCCGATCGCGGCGAGAATGCGTACCCGACGCCGCGAACGGTGCGGAAATAGTTGTGCCCGGCGTCTCCACGCAGCTTGCCGCGCAGCCAGCTGACGTGGACGTCGACCGTCCGTCCGTCACCGAGGTAGTCGTAGCCCCAGATCCGCGCGAGCAGCTGGTCACGCGTGAAGATACGCCCAGGGGAACCGGCCATGTGAGCCAGCAGGTCGAACTCCTTGGTGGTGAGGTGGATCTGTTCGCCCTCCACGCTCACCTCGCGGCGGGCAACATCGATCTCGACGCGACCGAAGACGAGCTCCTCGCGCTTCTCGGGCTCCTCGGTCTCACGGCGGTGGCGACGCAGGACCGCCTCGATCCTGGCGAGGAGCTCCGGCCGGCTGAAGGGCTTGGGCACGTAATCGTCCGCGCCGATCTTCAACCCCACCACGCGGTCGATCTCGTCGCCCTTGGCGGACAGGATGATGACCGGCGTCGTGACGCCTTCGCGGCGCAGGACGCGGAGCACCTCCACGCCGCTCATGCCGGGCAGCATGACATCGAGCAGGATGAGATCCAGCCGTTCGCTCCGGGCCGCCTCGAGCGCCGCTTCGCCATCCGAGGCGGAGGTCACCTCGTAGCCTTCACGGCTCAAGTTGAAGGTAAGCGCCTGTCGCAGCGTTGGGTCGTCCTCGACCAGCAGAAGTCTCCGTCGCATCGGTCCCCCCTCAGGGGTTGAGGTCCTCGACCTGGCCGGTCGCCAGGTACACCACGTCCTCGCCGATATTCGTCACGCGATCGCCGAGTCGTTCGAGGTGATGCGCGGCGAACAGCATGTGTGTTGCTTGACGGGCGCGTTCGGGTGCCACCTGCATGAGCTGCATCGCATCCTCGTACACGCTGCTGTACAGATGGTCCAGCTCGTCATCGCGCGCGCAGACGCCTCGCGCCCCCTCCTCGCTGATATCGACCAGCGCGCGCATCGCGGCACGCAGCTGTTCGCGGCAGATCTGCTCCATGCGCGGAATCTGCTTCAGAATCGGCGTTTCGGGCTCAGAGGCCAGCTGTTGGGCCAGCTTCGCGATGTTCGTGGCGTAGTCACCCATCCGTTCAAGCTCGGCAGCGGCATGGTAGAGGGCCAGCAGCTCGCGCACGTCGCGGGCCATGGGACCTTGGGTTGCGATCAGCGTCGTGATCTCCGTGTTGATCTGACGCTGAAGCTCGTTGACCTCGGCGTCCTCCCAGCGCACGCTGTCGGCCAGGTCGGAGTCTCGCTCGATGAGGGCGCGCCCGGCGCGTTCCAGCGCCTGCTCAACGCGAGCACCGAGTCGCAGGACGTCGTCCTTGACTCGATCGAGCTGGCGCTCGAACGTCGCGCGCGGCCCGACGTGCGTTGGCCGGGCGTCCCGTTCGGTCTGTGGTTCGTTCGCGTTCGCCGCTGCCTTCTCCATGGGTGGTGCTCCTCCCCCTCAGCCGAAGCGGCCGGTGATGTAGTCCTCGGTCAGACGGTTGGCCGGGCTCGTGAAGAGCTGCTGCGTCGGCGCCATCTCGACCAGGTAGCCCGCCCGATCATCGCCCATGGTCAGGAAGGCGGTCACGTCGCTGGCCCGCGCCGCCTGTTGCATGTTGTGGGTGACGATGACGATCGTGTAGTTCTCCTTGAGCTCGCGCATGAGCTCCTCGATCTTCAGCGTGGCGATCGGATCGAGCGCCGAGCACGGCTCGTCCATGAGGATCACCTCCGGCTCGACGGCGATCGCCCGCGCGATGCACAGCCGCTGCTGCTGTCCGCCCGAGAGCGCGGTTCCCATTGTGTCGAGCTTGTCCTTGACCTCGTCCCAGATCGCGGCCTTGCGCAGCGACCGCTCTACGAGCTCGTCCATTTCCGCCTTCCTGCCCTTGAAGCCCGCGACCTTCGGGCCGAAGGCGACGTTGTCGTAGATCGACTTCGGGAAGGGGTTCGGCTTCTGGAACACCATGCCGATCCGCCGCCGCACTTCCACGGGGTCGATGGCTGGGTCATAAAGATCGACACCGTGGTACAGGACCTTCCCTTCCACTCGGGCCGAGTCGACGAGGTCGTTCATGCGGTTGAAGCTGCGCAGCAGCGTGCTCTTGCCACAGCCGGAAGGACCGATGATCGCGGTGATCTGGTTGCGGTGAATCTGGATCGAGATGTCGCGCACGGCGCGGAACGAGCCGTAGTAGCATGAGAGCTCCTGGAGGTCGAAGACGACCTCGCGCGCATCCGTCGGCGGGTCGTCCCCACGGTCGACCGTCGCTACGTGAACCACGCGGCGCTCCTTCACATCCTGCGTACCAGCCTCGGTCCGCTCCTTGAGTTCGACGTTCACCGGATCTACCACCTTCGATCATACCGATTTCTGAGGATGATTGCCGTCGCATTGACGACGAGCAGGACCACGAGGAGCACGATGATCGCCGCGGCGGTCACCTCCCGGAAGTCCGCGCTCGGCTGTCGCGCCCAGTTGAAGATGATCACGGGGAGAGCCGTGTACGGGCCATTCGGGTCAGCTCCGAGCTGCGAGAAGTTGCCGAGCACTGCGGCAGCCAGGACGAGCGGCGCGGTCTCGCCGAGCGCCCGGGCGAGCGACAGGATGGTACCGGTGAGGATCCCCGGCGCCGCATACGGAAGCACGTGGCTGCGAACGACCTCCCAGCGTGTCGCGCCGACCCCGAATGCAGCCTCGCGAATCGTTGTCGGCACTGCGCGGAGCGCTTCAGCTGCCGTGATGATGACGATCGGCAGCACGAGGATCGCCAGCGTGAGCCCCCCGGCGACCACGGTGCGCCCCCCCAGCCCTCCCCCGGTCCACTGGGGAAGCAGCACCACGAACGCGGCGAGCCCGAGCAGCCCGTAGACGATCGAGGGAACGCCGGCCAGGTTGCGGATGACGGTATTGAGAAA
>JACDHU010000141.1 GCA_013820865.1 Chloroflexota bacterium | reverse complement strand
GCAGGCCGATGCCGATGGCCAGCGCCATGAGATTGACATCGGTGCTGTAGACGATGGCAATCACGCTCACGGCGGCCACGTCGTCGACGATCACGAGCTCGCCGAGTGACTTCGCCATCTCTGCCAGTCCTTCGATCGTATCGATCTCCCAGGCGAGATGGTACGGGCCGACCAGTCCGTTGGCGCCCATCGCGGCCGGCATCGCCCTCTTCGCTTCGCGGGCGGTTGCACTCGGTGACACTAAAACCGAAGGAGCGAGAGCTCCGTCATCACCTGTTCCACCGAATGCAACAGAGGACGGTGGAACGGGCTCTCGTTCGACTTTGGTGTCACGTGGTGCAACCCGCGGGAAGCGACACCAGCCCTGGGCGATAATGGGCCCGATGTTCTACGTGCAACGCGGCGAGATCCCACACAAGCGCCATACCCAGTTCCGCAAGGACGACGGCACGCTCTACGCTGAGGAACTCTTCGGCGTCGAGGGCTTCAGCGGCCGCGCCAGCCTGTTGTACCACCACACGCCGCCAACGCAGACGCACCAGATCGAAAAGGTGCGGGACGTTCAGATCGAGCAGTCCACCGATGAAGCGAGTGGTCCGCATCGGCATCGGCTGGTCAACACGAAGGACCTTCCTGCCAGCGGGGATGGCGTCACCGGGCGCGTCCCGCTGTTTTACAACTCCGATGTCACCTTCGGAGTCGTCCTGCCGTCTGAGCCGATGGAGCGGTTCTACCGCAACGGCGAAGCCGATGAGATGTACTTCGTTCACACCGGCACCGGAACGCTCGAAACGAACTTCGGGCCGATCGACTACGGGCCGGGCGATTACCTCGTGATCCCGATCGGCACGACCTTCCGCCTGCGACCGGGGAGCGACGAGCAGCGGATGCTGTGGCTGGAATCGCCGTCGAGCATCGTGCCGCCGAAACGTTATAGGAATGACTTCGGACAGCTACTCGAGCACTCGCCGTACTGCGAGCGCGACATCCGCGCCCCCGCGGAGATGGCCCCGAGCCTGGAATCGGGGGACTTCGTCATCGAAGTGAAGACCCGCGGCCGGATCACCGCATATCACTACCGTCACCACCCCTTCGACCTGGTCGGCTGGGACGGGCACCTGTGGCCGTTCGCGTTCAACATTGGCGACTTCGAGCCGATCACCGGGCGCGTTCACCAGCCGCCGCCGGTGCACCTCACCTTCCAACCGCGCAACTACGTGATCTGCTCATTCGTGCCGCGCAAGTTCGACTACCACCCGCTCGCCATCCCGGCGCCGTACAACCACTCGAACATCAACTCCGACGAGGTCATCTACTACGTCGCCGGCAACTTCATGAGCCGCCGCGGCGTGGACATTTCCTCGTTCACGATCCACCCGGCGGGCATCCCGCACGGCCCGCATCCGGGGTCGGTCGAGGCGTCGATCGGCAAAGAGGCGACCGAGGAGCTGGCCGTGATGATCGACACCTTCCATCCGCTCCATCTCACCCGCCAGGCCTCGGAGCTCGAGGACGAGCGGTATCCCTACTCCTGGATCCCCCCGGAGGATTCGGGCGAGCTCGCCCGTGAGCTCTCCGAGCGCGGACCGGAGGCATTCCCGGACTGAACGCGCGCTACGGAGCCAGATCCCAGGCCTGGGCGGCCATTCCGGGCAGAACGTCGAGATCGATGTCGAAGGCGCGCCTGAAACTCAGGCTGGCGCTTCCCGCTTTGACCTTGCCGAGGCGCTCAGCGTACCGCTTGCCGAGGTACTCGCCGTCGGGATCGGTCGTCGATCTCTGCACGTGAACTCTACGCATCCCGCAGCGGCGGGGTTCAGACGGTGCATCCGACTCCCATGCGGTGCCGCACGCGGTAGCATCGGTGTTGCAGGAGGATCCGCCATGACCGAACCGACCGCCGTCCCCGTCAATCTGTTTCAGAACGAGCGCGAGCTGATAGTGGTGGCGCCGATGCCCGGCGTGGCGCCCGAGGACATCAGCATCGACCTGACCGATGACGGTCACCTGACCATTCGCGCGGCCCAGCATGGCGAGGGGCAGGAGCGGATCGCCTACCTGACGCGAGAGTGGTCGTACGGTCCGTATGAGCGCACGATCGAGCTTCCGTGCGCCGTCGACGCGCTTCGTGCCAACGTGAGCTACGGCAACGGCGTCCTGTCGGTGGCGCTCCCGAAGGTCGCGACGACGAACGCCGGCCGCGTCCTGGTCGAGCGCACCGGCCACGCGCGCGGCGTCGCGATCGGGCACAGCGGTACGCGCGGTGGCGCCGACGATGACCCGACGCCGGACGACGGCAGCAGCGCGACGACCGTCGTGTGATCCTCTACTTCCTCCGCCACGGCAAGGCCGGCTCGCCGCAAGCGCAGAACGACGACGCCCGCGAGTTGACCTCGCAGGGTGCGGCGGCGCTCCGCTCGGCGGCTTCGCTCTGGCGCCGGCTCAACCTCCGGCCGGATGTCGTCCTCAGCTCACCGCTGCCGCGTGCCCTCCAGACCGCTGAGCTGTTCTGCGAGGGCGTCGGCGGCGAGCCGATCACGGACGACCGGCTCCGCCCCGGCGCTGGCTGGGGCGAGATGGCACGAGCCATGGCCGCACACCCGGACGCCCGGCGAGTCATGTTCGTCGGGCACGAGCCGGACCTCTCGAGCTCCATCGTCGAGCTCACCGGCGCATCATCGGTCCGGATGCGCAAGGGCGGGCTGGCGTGTGTCGAGTTCTACGGCGTCCCCGAACCGGGCGGTGGCGAAATCGCATGGCTGCTCGACCCCGACCTCTACACCGATGACGAAGGAGACTGACCGATGCCCGAGGCCGCCGCGACCACCCGCCGCTCATCGGCGACGAACCGTACGTGAGCATCGCCGAGCTCGCCGCGCGGCGCATCGGTCTGTTGGTCTGAGCCGGGTACACTTCCTGGCATGGCCGACCTCGAACTTCACACCCTGCTCCTGTGCGATTACGCCCTGACGGCACAGGACGGCAAGATCAGCGCGGTGGGCGTTTTCAGCCAGATCAACGTGGCGAAGATGCCGGCTACGCACGGCCGATGCTTCATCGTCGCCATCCTCGAGGCCACGCCGGGAGCCCACGAGCTGACCTTCCAGGTCGTCAGCCCCACCGGAAAGGCGACGCTTCAGCAGGCGCCGCGCCTCCGGATCGAGGTCCCGCCGAACGCCACGACCGCGAACATCGTGGCCGACCTCAAGGGGATGCGCCTGGCGGAGATCGGGCGGCATCGGATCGAGGTCCGCTCCGGCGACCAGATCCTCGGCAGCGCGCCCTTCACGGTCAACCTCATCCTGCGCCAGACCCCCGGCAACGCCTGAACCTCACGCCGCGCGCACCGGGACCGTTTCACTGGCATGAATGCGATGGAACGAGCCTTCTACGCGGCTGACCCGACCTTCGACGGCCGATTCGTCGCCGCCATCCGCACGACCGGCGTCTTCTGCCGCCCGTCATGCCGGGCTCGCAAGCCTCTTCCGAAGAATGTCACCTTCGTGGCCGATGCCGCCGCCGCCCGCGCGGCGGGCTATCGGCCCTGCCTCCGCTGCCAACCGGAGTCAGCCGCGACCGTCCATGTGCGCGAGATCGAGACGCCCATTGGACCGATGACGCTCGGTGTGACCGATCACGCGATCGTTCTCGCCGACTTCAGCCGGCGCGCGATGATGCCCGCGCAGCTCGCCACGACGCGACGGCGCATCGGTCCGACGGTGGTCGGCGACGCGCCATTGCTGGATCGCCTCGAGGCGCAGTTGCGCGAGTACCTCGCCGGAGAGCGCCGCGGCTTCGATCTGCCGCTCGAAACGCCGGGAAGCGCCTTCCAGGAGCGCGTCTGGTCAGAGCTGCGGGACATCCCCTACGCCGAGACCATCTCGTACCGGGAGTTGGCTGTTCGCGTCGACTCGCCGCTGGCCCCGCGCGCCGTCGGCCGTGCCAATGGCTCGAACCGCGTGGCGATCATCGTGCCGTGCCATCGGGTCATCGCCGCCGGTGGTGGCCTCGGTGGTTACGGCGGCGGACTCACCGCGAAGCGATTCCTCCTCGATCTCGAAGTGCGCGGCTACTCCTCGCGCGGCTTGAAGTCGGCACCGAGCGCGTGGTAGCCGCCGTCGACGTGGATCAGCTCGCCGGTGGTCATCGACGCCCAGTCGCTCATGAGGAAGCAGCACATCTGGCCGACCGGGGTCGCATCGGTCAGCGACCAGGTCAGCGGCGCGCGCTGCGACCAAGCTCCCGAGATGGTGTCGAACCCGGGAATGCTCTTGCCGGCCAGGGTCCGGATCGGTCCTGCCGAGACGGTGTTCACCCGGATGGCGTGCTCGCCCAGGTCGCGGGCAAGGTAGCGCGTGATGGATTCGAGGCCGGCCTTGGCGACGCCCATCCAGTCGTAGATCGGCCAGGCGAACCGACCGTCGAAGGTGAGGGAGACGACAGAGGCGCCACCATCGGCCCCGGCAATCTTCAGCGGCTCGAGCAGGCCCACCGAGAGCCCTTTGAGTGAATAGGCCGATGTCTGGAACGCCACCGCCACGCTCTCCCACGGGGCGGTGAGGAAGTTGCCGCCGAGCGCATCCTGCGGCGCGAAGCCGATCGAGTGGAGGACGCCATCCAGGCGGCCCCATCGGTCCATCACTTCGGAGGCCACCGCGGCGACATCGTCGGAATTGTTGACGTCCATCTGCATCACGTCGGACGGGGTGGGAAGCTTGCGTGCCACCTTCTCGGTCAGGCGCACGCCGCGTCCGACATTGGTGAGCAGGATCTCCGCGCCGTTCTCCTGGGCCACCTTCGCGACCGCAAAGGCGATGCTGTCGTCGGTCAGAACGCCGGTGATGAGCAGCTTCTTGCCGTCGAGCAACATGCGAGCGAAAGCCTCCAGGAGTATGGAATGAACCGATGCGATTGTACCCGTGCGCCGACTCCTCTTCGCGCGCGCTATTGCCCACCCGCACGGCGTCTGACCGCACGAATGGCCGCGTCGGGACATAAGCCGTCCTGGTGAGCGCTACCCGCCAGACGCGCCGGCGCCGGGACGTTTCCACGCTCAATCCGACGCCCTCCGAACCAAATTACCCGACTAACGCCCGCATGCGCGGCGTATGACCCCGCGCGCTTGAGGCCTGAGCACCGAAGGGCGTATCGGTCTAGGATCAGTGGACCGATGATGGTTCGCCTCTACGACTACGACGTGCGCCCCGCCGATCCTGACGCCGGCGTTCCGAGCCTGCGCCCGCTGCTCGAGGCCCTTTCCACCGATGAACGCCGCACAATCCTCACGACCCTCTTCAAGCCGGAACGGATGCCGGGCACCATGGAGCGCCTGACCACCCTGGTCGAGGACGTGGACGTGAGCTTTGCCAACGCGCTCATCACGCTCGATAACGCCACGCGCGCGCGGCGCTTCGTGGCAATCGATGAAGCGAAGGCCATCCTTGACCGATGGCTGCCCGAGTCAGCGATTGCGGGCGTGCGCGAATGGGACATCGCGCGCCTGCTGGAGCCGTACGGTGACGGCACGCTC
>JACDHU010000140.1 GCA_013820865.1 Chloroflexota bacterium | reverse complement strand
GCCTGGGCGGAACGTACTTCGCCACCGACCTGGGCTCGGCGAAGATCGTCGACCTCATCCTCCGCAACCCGAACGAGAGCTTCGGACGGATCTTCGAGCAGGGCACCGGTTTCGATGCCTCGGCGCTACGCCGCTATCCGCATCCGATGGCCAGCGGACGCGAGGCTTGGGTGCATCGGACGAACAGCCAGTGGCTCGGTGACGACTATTGGTTCGCCTTCGCCGGAGATCCGGCCCGGACGCCGAGCGGCGCGAAGGTGACGTACAGCGGTCCTGCGGCCGCGTCGCCCTTCAGCGACATCGCGGGCTCGAAGTTCTATGACGCGATCATCTGGCTCTCGGAGTCGGGCATCACCAGTGGGTGCGGCAACGGCCGCTTCTGCCCCGACGGCATCGTGACGCGGTCCCAGATGGCCAGCTTCCTGGCGCGAGCCCTCACCCTGCCGGCCACATCGACGAACTACTTCGCCGACGACGACGGCAACAGGCACGAGGACAACATCAACCGCCTCGCGGCGGCCGGCATCACGAGCGGCTGCGCCCGGGATGCGTTCTGCCCGGATGGTGCCGTGGCTCGCGACCAGATGGCGAGCTTCCTCAAGCGTGCGCTCGTCCTCCCCAGGTCATCTATCAACTGGTTTACTGATGATGCCGGCAACAAGCACGAGTCGGCGATTGATGCCATCGCCCAGGCCGATGTCACCCGTGGCTGTGGCGGCGGCCGGTACTGTCCGGCCGGAGCGGTGACGCGCGGACAGATGGCGGCCTTCCTGCATCGCGCGTTCGGCGACTGAATCGATCAGCCATCGGTACTATTCTGAACCGCACCACACCGGAGTAGCCTGCGGCCGATGTTCACTACCCGCGCCCGGCCGCTTGCCGTCCTTCTCTCATTCGTCACGCTGCTCAGCGTCGTCGCCCCGGTCCTGGCGGTTGACCCTGTTCCAGATGTGGAGGCGCCGCCCCAGGCGCCGACCATTCACGCCGAGATGCTCGCGGAGCACGAGGGCGACAGCCTCGGCTTTGTTCCCGGTGGCGAGCCGGCGGCCTTCACCCAACCTGACAATGGCGGTGGGATCATGTCGCTCGATAGCGGCGGCACCGGTGGCATCGCGGCCCTGCCGAATGGCCTGAACCGCGAGGTCTACGGCTACCTGCCGTACTGGGCACTTACTTCAGCCCAGTTGGCGAACCTCGACTACGAGCTCCTGTCAAGCATCGCCTATTTCTCGGTCGGCGCGGCATCAGACGGCACGCTCGTGAAAAGTTCACCCGGATGGTCGGGCTGGAACTCATCGGCCATGACGGAGGTCATCTCGAAGGCGCATCAGCATGGCGTCCGCGTGGTCCTGACCGTCACCATGATGGCCTGGAACTACAACTTCACGGCCATGTCGACGCTGCTCAACAGCGCGACGAACCGCGATCGGTTGGCGACCGAGATCGCCAGCGCAGTCAAGGCGCGCAACGCTGATGGCGTCAATCTCGATTTCGAGCCGATGCCGAACTCGCTCGAGGCGCAGTACACGACGTTCGTGCGCAAGGTGAAGAGCGAGCTTCTGCGCCTTGGAGCCGGGTCCTACCTGACCGTGGCGACCACTGGCGGAGCCGCGTCCTGGGACGAGGGCTACGATCTCGCCGGCCTGACGGCGTCCGGTGCGGCCGATGCGCTCATGGTCATGGCCTACGACTTCAACTGGAGCGGATCGGCCCGGGCGGGCGGCGTGGCACCCATCGACAGCCCGTACGTGCTCGACTCGCGGCGCGCCATGCGTGACTACCTGGCCAAGGTCCGGGGATCGAAACTGATCTGGGGGGTGCCCTACTACGGGCGAGGGTGGACGACCGAGACCAGCCTGCTTAACGCGAAGACTTGCAAGTCATCAAGCATCTGCCCCACCGGCAAGGCGGCCTCAGAGCCGTTCGGGCGCAGTTGGGCGCCGCGCTACGTGGACGCACTCGAGGCCATCGGCTCACATGGACGACGGTGGGACGCTACCGGTCAGGTGCCGTGGTACACGTATTACAGTTCGACCTACGGTACGCACGTGCAGGGGTACTACGACGACAGCACGTCGCTGAAGGCCAAGTACGGGATGGTCCGCGCCAACGACCTGCGTGGCGTCGGCATCTGGCATCTCACCATGGACGGATCGCGTCGAGAGCTATGGGATACGCTGGCGACGCAATTCGGACCGTTGCCCTTCACCGACATCATCGACTCGAAATTCGTGACCGACATCATCTGGCTGGCTGAGTCCGGGATCACCAGTGGCTGCTCGGACACGAAGTTCTGTCCGACCGGAGCGGTCACGCGCGCGCAGATGGCGACCTTCCTGGACCGAGCGCTCAACCTGCCGCCGGCCACGCGGGATTACTTCACGGACGACGATGGCAACAAGCACGAGGGGGCCATCAACCGCGTCGCCCAGGCTGGGATCACAGTCGGTTGCGGGGGGACGAACTACTGTCCCCAAGGAACCGTGATGCGCGACCAGATGGCGAGCTTCCTGTCGCGGGCGCTCGGCCTGCCGGCCACGACGCGGGACTACTTCACCGATGACGACGGCAACAGGCACGAAGCAGCCATCAATCGCGTCGCCGAGGCCGATATTACCCATGGCTGTGCTGACGGCCGCTACTGCCCGAAGGGTGTCGTGCTGCGCGAGCAGATGGCCGCCTTCCTGCGTCGGGCGGACCTTGGGTCCTGATCGGGAGGGTCCCTTCGGGCCATCGGCCGGGCGAACGATCGGCCCATCGCGCGCGGAGATCATCGGCCATAGGGTGACGAGGTCGTTCTCTTCATCATCCTGAGCCGGAGCCCCATATTCGTGTCCCGCATCTCTCCTCGCCGATTCGTCCCTATCCTCATTGCTTCGCTGGTCATGGCCGCGAGCTTCACGCCGCTCGCCGCTGAGCCTGCCGCCGCGCGTGATGGAGCGGACTTCGTCAGCGTCGCCAACCGGTATCGCGCAGTGGAAGCGGGTCTCGGTCCGGTGGGCCTGCACAGCGTCATCGATCGCATCGCGGTCGAGCGCGGCAACCAGCTTGCCGCCGATCGCAAGCTTGGCCACGACTTCGACTACCTCAAGGTGCGGCTGGCCCAGGAGGGCATCTGCTGGCAGCAGCTCGGCGAGATCGTCGCGTACAACTACGCCTCCGAGTCTAAGCGCGTGGAAGAATTCGTCAACCAGTGGTTCAAGTCGCCTGGGCATTGGTCGATCATGTCCGGGACCGGCTACACCCATGCCGGTGGCAGTTGGACGACGGGCTCGAATGGCACTCACTACGGGGTCATGGTCTTCGTGAAGGTCTGCGGCGCCGCAACCCCGGTGCTCACGACCAGCGGCTTCACCGATATCGGCGCCTCGAAGTTCAAGACCGATATTGTCTGGCTGGCCGCCAACGAGATCACGGTCGGATGCAGCGCAACGAAGTTCTGCCCCGAGGGCGCGGTCAACCGCGACCAGATGGCGACGTTCCTGAGCCGTGCCATGGACCTCTCGTCGACTTCGAAGGACTACTTTCTCGACGACGGCTGGAACAAGCATCACGCCAGCATCAACAGCGTGGCCCGGGCCGGCGTGACGCGTGGATGCGACACGAACCGGTACTGCCCGAGCGGCAAGGTCACGCGCGCGCAGATGGCCAGTTTCCTGGACCGGGCGCTGAATCTGCCGGGAACCAGCCGTGATTACTTCGGAGACGACAACACGAGCATTCACGAGGGCGCCATCAATCGCCTGGCGGCGGCAGGCATCACGGTCGGCTGTGCTGGCGGTCGTTACTGCCCAGGTGGAACCGTCACCCGTGAGCAGATGGCCGCCTTTCTCCGCCGCGCCTTCGACTGACGATCTCCCCTGTCATGTGGCCGCGGCGTAGAATCGCAGCCACATGACAATTACCACCCCGACCATCGGTCGCCGGAATGACGGCCGCGTTCCGAACCAGCTCCGACCAGTAAAAATTGTCCCCGACTATCTGAAGTTCGCCGAGGGATCGGTGCTCATCAGGGTCGGGGACACGCGCGTCATTTGCGCCGCCACCATCGAAGATCGCGTGCCGGGCTGGATGCGCGGCAAGGGCCGCGGCTGGGTGACTGCGGAGTACAGCATGCTCCCGCGCGCCGGCACCGAGCGCAGCCAGCGCGAGGCGGCCCGCGGCTCCATCGGCGGCCGAACGCACGAGATCCAGCGCCTCATCGGCCGATCATTGCGCGGCGTGATCGACATGGCGAAGCTCGGCGAGCGCACCATCACTCTCGACTGCGACGTCATCCAGGCGGATGGTGGCACCCGCACGGCCAGCATCACCGGCGCCTATGTCGCGCTCGCGCGGGCGCTGCATAAGTACGGGATGGGGCATCTGCTCATCGGCCAGGTGGCGGCGGTCAGCGTCGGAATCGTCAAGGCTCTGCCGTATCTTGACCTCGACTACAGCGAGGATTCGACCGCCGAGGTCGACTTTAACGTGGTCATGACCGACGACGATCGGCTGATCGAGGTGCAGGGCACGGCCGAGCACGGCGCCTTCACGCGTCAGCAGATGGACCAGATGATCGATCTGGCCGCGGCCGGCATCCGTCAGCTCTTTGTGCTTCAGCGCGCCAGCATCGAGGCGTCGCCCGGCGAGTGACCCGCCTCCTCGTCGCCACTACCAATGCGGGCAAGCAGCGCGAGTTTCGACGGCTGCTGGCGCACCTGCCGGCGGATGTCGTCACGCCGGAGGACATCGAACTCGCGCTTGAGGTGGATGAGCCGTATGACACATACACTGAGAACGCCACCGCCAAGGCCGGTGCGTTCGCGCGTGCTTCTGGCCTGCTGACGCTGGCCGACGACTCCGGGATCGAGGTTGCGGCCCTGGGCTGGGGGCCGGGCGTGCACAGTGCGCGCTGGGCCGCCGGTGGTAACAACGCGGTGCGACTGCTCGAGGCTCTCGGTGATGCGGAAGACCGTCGAGCTCGGATGGTCTGCGCGCTTGCTCTCGCGATCCCGGGTGATCCGTTGAGCATCGAGGTGTTCTCGGGGGTCGTCGATGGAGAGGTGGCGCGAGCGCCGCGTGGCGACGGCGGATTCGGATATGACCCGATCTTCCAGTTGCCCGATGGCCGAACCACGGCAGAGATGGAGCAGGACGAGAAGGATGGCATCAGCCATCGCGGTCGCGCCGTGCAGGCGGCGACGCCGCGCCTGGTCGAGCTGGCCGCCTCCCGGGAACCGTAGGTTTGCACCCCCGCGCAAACAACTGGCAAGGAGAGCCTGATTCGAGGGATTCAGCCATCGAGATTTGCGCCCCGGCGCAAATGATGAGGTGAAAATCCGGGCTGATTCACGCCCCCTACCAGTTGTTTGCATGGGGGAGCAAATTCTTCTTCTCGCGCACGGTTAGGCCATCGGTCACCCCTCGGCCCTGAGACCATGGTCCGGTCGTCGGCGCTCACGAGCCGGCGTACGGTTCGGAGACCTCGGGGGCCGCTCGAACACTTGGCTCCCGTCTCACCGCACTGCACCGGAGTCCCCACAACGTGTCCCGAGCG
>JACDHU010000139.1 GCA_013820865.1 Chloroflexota bacterium | reverse complement strand
CGCGTTTGGCGGCGAGAGTGGCTCTGCACAACTTCTGTGTCTGGCTCAACGATAGACTCGGTCGTCCCTGGCTGGCTTTCGCTGACTTGCTGGGATGGTGACCTCAAAACTCACACCAAGCGTTTAACACTCTCCGGTTCGAGCCAGCGCTTGCCTATACCCGGATAGACGCAGTGGAAGAAGAACAGCCCGATGAGCTTCTCCGGATACGCCCTGGCGAAAGACTGGGCGACGAACGATCCCACGTCGTGGCTCACCAAGCCGAAGCGGTGGATCCCAAGAGCGGCGGTGAATCCGCTCAGATCCTCCACGAGGAGGTCGAGCAGGGCACCCGGCGGGTTGGGAAGGCCGGGCTTATCGGTGTCGCCGAAACCCCGTAGATCCGGCACGATCACATCGAAGTGTTCGGCCAGGGTGTGTACGTTCTTGTGGTAGACGTACCAGAATTCGGGCCAGCCGTGCAGCAAGACTAGCGGCATCCCGGATCCATGGCGGACGTAGTGGATCCGGATCCCGTTCACTTTCACATACCCGTGGTTCCAACTTATTCTGTCCATATCTTTCCTCAACTATGGATCAGGAGAAGACCCAATCGAATATGAGATCGGCTCCGACACAGCACCCCCTGCGGGGGAAGCCTTTCATCTGTGTCCACTCGGTCCCCGGTACGAATAGCTTGGGGATTCCCTCGTTGTCCCATTCCGCGATCACTAGATCAGGCCGAGCATGTAGGCCAGGGTCATCAGGACCGCGAAGACCACCAGAAAGACCATGAAGCGTGCGAGGATGCGATGCAGCATTCGCCTCCCCTAGGCTCCGAACAGTCCCGTGATCGACGAGAGGATCAGCCAGCCCGCGAAGAAGCCGAAGAAGAGCAGGCATACGATCATTATGATCAGCCGCAGGCCCTTGAGCTTGATCGCCTCTGGCAGCGCGCGGTTGAGCACGAGTAGCATGGCGATATAGACGAGCATAACGAAGCCGTTGGCGACGGCCGATAGCACGAGCAGGACCAGCGGCTGGTCGAAGCCCGCCAGGAGGATGGCCGCACCGATGGCGATGATCGTCCACACCGCGATAAAGTAGACGCGGCTCTCGCTTATGCTGCTGTCGGTGAGGTGGATGGTCTTGAGCGCGTCGGCGATGACCCGGCAGACGTTGTCGATCACGGCCAGGGCCGTGAGGAGCAGCGAGAAAAAGCCGAAGATCCAGAAGAGGGTCCCGAACCAGCCGCCGACGATGTTCTTGAGCGCCTCGCCCTCGGCCTGGATGAAGCTGAAGTCGGCGGCCTCCGCGATTCCCTGGTCGAACACCGTGGCGTAGGCGATCAGGGAGAAGATGCCGATGGAGAAGACGCAGAGGGCCCAGAACGTGATGAAGTGTTCGATGTTGGCGACCCGCCACCACCCCCGCCACCGTTCGAGGTTCTCCTCGTCCTGGCGCATCATCGCTCCGGTCGCGGGCTCCGCCTGCTCCTCGCCGGTGAAGGGCGAGACGATCTTCGGAATGTACTCCCCCATGCCGAAGCCCTTGTCGCGGATGTAGTTGCTCTGCGCGAGGTTGAGCGCACCGCCCGCCCCCGCGAACACGATCGCGCCCAGGAGCACCGAGACCGTGACCGTATCCGAGGTGGTAATCTGCCCGAAGTTGGTGACCACCCCGCCGAGATCCGTCAGGATGTCGCCCCTGGGCAAGAGGACGGCGAAAATGCCGATGATCAGGAAGACGATGGTCAGGCCGACCTTGAAGAACTCCGCCTTCTCCACCGTGTTGTAGACGACCGGCGAGACTGTGAGCGCTATGCCCATGGCGATGAGCGCGATGATGGTGATGAAGGGGATGCTCCCCTCGCCTATCGGCGCCAGGAAAGACAGGATCGTGATCGCGCTCGTGGCCCAGCCTGGGAAGATGAACGGCACCAGCGCCAGGATGGCGAACACGATCCCAAATGGTTTCCAGTAGCGGGCGAAGCCGACGACGGCGGTCTCGCCCGTGGCAAGCGTGTAGCGTTCGATCTCCATGTTGATGAAGAACTGGAGGGTGATGCCCACCAGGGCAGCCCACAGCATCGTGATCCCGACATTCGCGGCGATGAACGGCCAGATTATGTACTCGCCCGACCCGACGCCAAGCCCGGCGAGGATCACGCTCGGACCGAGGATCTTGCCAAGCGACAACGGCGGCGGCATGTCCCTGAACGACAACGGTGTCAGGTTGTGGCTCGGAATACCCTCGTAGTACTCATCGGTCGCCAACGAGGTCCCACCTCTCTCATCCGGCTCCACTGGTCTGTCAGAATCCCTGTCTCTGCCCACGTGCTTGTCACCTTTCCAACCCGCGCGTTTTTGCAAGCCCGTGCCAAACTGCATTACGACGACCTCTTGGCGCAGGGCGATAACGCGATAGGCCCAGCCTCCGAACGATGCAGCCGTGCAGGGCAGTCGGCGAGCCAGCAGACGCCGGTCTCACCGTTTTCCGCATCGTTGCCGCCGTACGAGATTCAGGCCCCCAAACCACGACGCAGTTCTTAGGGGATGGGCCGGACGCTGCCAGGTACGGCGCTTCGGTGTGGGCCACGTGCTCTTCTCCCTCGTACTCGCTTCCTAACCCTTTCATCATGTTAAAGTAGTGCCATATTCGAGTCAACACAAGCTGGCTCGGGATGTTTCCTACCGTAGTTACGTCAACCACTCCTCGGCGATCCCTCAACGGGCGGCGAACTTTTCTCGCAAGAGCAACAACGCTGTGAGACAAGGCTCCACGGACCAGACACGGCGTTCGGGGAGTTGACCGTGTTGTTGCTATCGTGTACTTTGTCGTGCAGCCGCAGCCGATCGTTGTGTGGCCGGTCGGTTCACGTGCCTCGTTTACATCGGCTGTCGGTATGTACCGTACCCGTTGTGAGGAGGAGATCCTAATGCAGACCGTCCGCGTTGCCACATTCGACGGCCCCGGCTCGTCGCCCACTATGCGCGAAGTGTCGAAGCCCGAGGTGCCTCCAAAGGCCGCGCTCATCCGCATCGCCGCATGCGGGGTCTGCGGCACCGACCTCCACATCCTCAAGGGCCACTGGCCCAAGCCGCTCCCCTGGCCGTTCACGCTCGGCCACGAGCTGGCGGGGGTCGTGGAAGAGATCGGGGACGAGCTGGCCGAGGACTTCATGGGCCAACCTCTCGAGGTGGGTTCGAAGGTCATGCTCCCGCCGCTCATGCCCTGCGGGAGCTGCTATTACTGCGTGCACTATCCCGAGACGGCGAACAAGTGCCTCACCCCCGTGTACTATGGTCGCTACCTCGGCTTCGAGAAGCCGCCGCACCTGTGGGGAGGGTGGGCGGAGATGGTCTACGTCGACCTCGGCGAGCTGCCGGGGACGAAGGTCTACAAGCTGCCCGACGACATGCCGCTGGCTTTGGCCTCGCTCTCCGAGCCGCTAACCTCGTGCATCCGCGCCTTCGACCGCGCCCAGCGCGCCGGCTTCTTCCGCGTGGGTGACACCGTCGTCATCCAGGGTTCGGGGCCGATCGGCGTTCTTGCCGTGGCCGCCGCCCAGGAGATGGGAGCGGGGCGCGTGATCGTCGTCGGTGCGCCCGAGAAACCGCGCCTCGCGCTGTGCCGACGCTTCGGAGCCGAGGCCACGGTCTCGCTCGAGGACCACGAGACGCCGGAGTCGCGCATCGAAGCCGTGCGCGGAATGACCGCCCCCTTCGGCGCGGACCTCGTGATGGACTGCTCCGGCCACCCCTCGGCCGGTCCCGAGGGAATCGAGATGCTGCGCGACGGCGGGACATACGTCGAGATGGGCCAGTTCACCGACGCCGGCGCGATCGAGACGAACTGGCACCGGATCTGCACGAAGGATCTGAACGTGCTCGGGAGCTGGGCGTTCACCGCCAACGACATCGCCAAAGGGATAGCGATGCTCGACCGGGCGAGGGATCGCTACCCGTGGTCGGAGATGCAGACCCGCTTCCCGTTCACCGAGGAGGGCATCGGCGAGGCTGTCCAGAGCGCGCTCGATATGCGAAGCGTCAAGTCCACCATCGTGCCTGCGCCGGACTTGGCCGACGGCTAGGGAGTCTGCGGCGGAATGGGAAACGATCTGGGTGGCAAGGCGGCGATCGTCACCGGCGGCGCGAACGGAATCGGGCGCGAGATAGCGCTGAGACTCGCCGCGGCCGGGGCTGCGGTGTTCGTGGCCGACCGCGATGGCGCGGGGGCCGACGCGGTCGCCGGGGAGGTCGAAGCGGCCGGTGGCCGCGCGGTCGGGCGGGCGGTGGACGTGCGGGATCCGGCGGGGTGCGAGGCGCTGGTCGCATCCGCGTGCGAGACGTTCGGGCGCCTCGATGTCCTCGTCACCAGCGCCGGGGTCGCCCGGTCGCGGCCATTTTTACGGACCTCGCTCGAGCTTTGGCAGGAGACACTGGCCGTCAACCTGACCGGCACCTTCCTCTGCTGCCAGGCGGCGGCGCCCACGATGGTTGCGGCCGGCGGTGGGCGGATCATCACCCTCGCCTCGGTCTCCGGCGAGCGCGGAGGTACCGGCCGCGCCGCCTACGGCGCCTCCAAGAGCGGCGTCATCGCGCTCACGCGCGTGATGGCGGTAGAGCTGGCGCGGCACAACATCACCGTCAACGCGATCTCGCCGGGGCCGATCGAGACGCCCATGGTCGCCGAGCTGCACACCGCCGAAGACCGTGCGGCCTGGCTGGGGAGCGTGCCGACCCGTCGCTACGGCACGCCCGCCGAGGTCGCCGCCGCCGCGGTCTTCCTGGCGTCCGACGAGGCGAGCTACATCACCGGCCACGTCCTCAACGTCGACGGCGGCTTCGGCGCCGCCGGGGTTATCTTCGAGCTGGAGGAGGCAGAATGACCGACAAATTCCCGCGACCGCACCACCTCAACCTGGCGATCGGCGACGGCGGCGACGTTGCCCGCACAGCCGACTTCTACCGCAACCTGCTGGGACTGACACCAGTCGAGCTGCCGCGCGACCAGGACTCCTACGGAGCCGATATTGCGACGTTGCAGGATCCCTGGGGCTACCAGTACCACTTCATCCCTGACGATCCCGGCTTCGCCGCGCGCCAGAGCCTGCCCGTCAATCCGCTCGGCTCCGGACACCTCGCCTTTCGCGTAGCCGATATCGCGGCGGTACGCACGCGCCTCGACGAAGAAGGCATCTCCTACAGCGACATGGGCGAGTGGGCGATCGAAGGCTGGCATCAGCTCTTCTGCGCCGACCCCGATGGCCGTGTCATCGAGTTCCGCCAGGTGCTCAATGGCGCCGATGGCGCACCGGAGGACGCGCCGGGATGAACACCGCCATGAAATTCCCGGCATGAAGCCGCAGCAGCCAGGCTGGCAGGAACCCTCCGTGGACAACTTTGCGTTTCGACTCGGCATGGCCGCGGCTCTTACGCTCGCTCCCCGAAGTTCAGGCAGGCTGGCGGATCGGTTTGGCACGCCTGTCGGGTCGTGGTCTTCAGGCACTCGAGTGCCTCGGCGTCGAGGCGGAACCAATCATAGCGGGTTTCGTGAGG
>JACDHU010000138.1 GCA_013820865.1 Chloroflexota bacterium | reverse complement strand
ACCGGCAGCTGTGTGTCGTTCGCGTGCCCCGCAGTGGAAGTTGACGGCCTCGGTTCAGTGGTGGTCAGCGGATCGCTCGTCGTCGAGCAGGACCACCGAGCGCTAGGCGCACCTCATCGGCGCCGAGCGGTGGCGTCGGCCCGGGTTGCGGCGTCGTCGAGACCCGCCTGGAGCCGAGTCAGCAGCGGACGCAACGGTTCACGAGCAGCAACGCGAACCGGCTTACCCTCGAATACGCGCAGACGGCAGAACGGCAGCGGCACGATGTGGGAATCCCATCGGCCACGCAGCCGGAGCGCCGGCCGGACAGCGACCGCCCACGGCTGAAGCGGCAGTCCGGATTCGCGAGCGACGATGAGCGCGCCGGGCTTCGCGCGTCGCGGTGGACCAAGCGGACCGTCGGGACTGATCACGACCGACGAACCCTCGCGGCCGATGCGCGCCATCTCGAGCGTCAGCCGTGTTGCGCCGGCTCGATCCCCCTCCGGCGGCAGCGGCACTGATCCCGCGCCGAGCGCGGCGAGCATGGCGGTCATCACCTCGCCACGGAAGGTCTGCGTGCTGAAGCTGACGTGGTGCTGATGCCTCCGCATTCGCTGAGCGGCGATTGCTGCGACGAGGTTGTACTCGTGCCAGAAGGCGAGCACCGCGGGCTCCTGCGTGACCGGCGCGCCGTGAACCCGGCAGGTGGCCGCGATCAGCCGAATGTAGAGAGACATCGCGAAGCCACCGACTCGCGCCAGGATCTTCATCGGTCCAGGACTACAGGTATCGGTCGCCGGCGGTGCGGGCGATCTCGTCGAGCACCGGCTTGATCTCCTCCGCGCGGTCGGTGCGGCAGACGAGCAGCGCGTCGGGCGTGTCGACGATGATCACGTCGGTCAGCCCGACCGTCACGACCAGCCGCTCCCCCGCGTGCACAAGGACATTGTGCGAATCACGGTCAAGGTGGCTGCCGCTGGCCACGAGGTCCGCCCCGCTGGCCGCAGAAAGGGCTTCAAGCAGGGCTGACCAGGAGCCGATATCCGACCAGCCCGCCTCGAGCGGCACGACCGCCATGCGCCCCTCGGCCGCTGCCGGCTCCGCGATGCCCACGTCAATGGTGATGGTCGGCACGGGCTCCAGGATGTCACGGACCTCGCTCATCCAGCCCGGCGTGCGGTGCAGCGCATCGATGCGGTCCAGGGCCGATGCGAACTGCGGCTGGAAACGCTCGATCGCCTGGCGGAAGGCGTACACGCGCCACGCGAAGATCCCGGCGTTCCAGTAGTGATTGCCCTCCTCGAGGAAGGCGGCAGCGCGCTGCGCATCGGGCTTTTCGACGAAGCGCTCGACGAGCGCGGTGCGCGAGGCGGCATGAAGGGGTGCGGCGGCCTTGATGTATCCGTACCCCGTTGCCGCGTTCGTCGGGACAACGCCCAGCGTGACGAGGTATCCGCGCTCCGCCACGCGCGCCGCCTCGCGCAGCGCATCGGCGAAGGCTTCTTCGTTGGCGATGAAGTGGTCGGCCGGCAGGACCAACGACACCTCGTCGCTGTCCCGGCGGGCCAGGATGGTCGCCAGGCCAGCCGCCACCGCGGTCGAGCGCGCCAGCGGCTCGCCCAGGATGTTATCGGGCGGCAGATCGGGTAACTGCTCCTGCGTGGCGCGGACGTGAGCCCCGCTGGTGATCACGTAGATGTCATGCGGCGTCAGCAGTGAGCCAAGGCGGGCGACCGTCTGCTGGAGCAGGCTCGTATCCCCCGTGAGGGCCAGCAACTGCTTCGGCGTCCGGCGCCGCGAGAGTGGCCACAGCCGGGTGCCGGACCCGCCGGCCATGATGATGGCGAACATCAGTCGCGGTCGACCTCGGCCTCGAGGCGCTCTCCCAGCTCGAGCGTGCGCCGATACGCGGCCCATACCGCGTCGGAGAAGACAGTACGGATGCGACCTTTCTCGAGCTCGTACATGGCCGCGGCGCTCGTGCCGCCCGGCGAGGTGACTGCATTCCGCAGCTGTGCCGGATGCAGTTCTGAGCGTTGCGCGTACTCGCTCGAACCGACCAGGGTCGCAACGACCAGGTCATGGGCCAGCTCGCGCGGAAATCCGAGGTGCACGCCCGCGTCGATCAACGCCTCCATGACCGCGAACAGGTAGGTCGGCCCGGTCCCGGAGAGCGCCGTGGCCATGGCAACGAAGGATTCGTCGGCGACCTGTCGCTCATCGCCCAGGGCGCGCAGAACCGCCCGCGCCAGATCGCGCTGTCGTGCCGTACAGGCATCCGAGGCGGCCCACACGCTCATGCCCCGTCGAATCTGACTCGGGGTGTTGGGCATGGCGCGCACGACGGCTGCGTGCTGAAGCCCGTCGACCAGGGTGCGAAGCGTGGCCCCGGCGACGATCGACACGACCACCTGCTCGGCGGCCAGCCGGCCACGCAGCTCACGCGTGACCCGTGTCAGCATCTGCGGCTTCACCGCCAGCACCACGATCTCCGCATCAGGCAGGGCATCAACGTTGGATGCGACCGAGTGAATGCCGTGCAATGCATCAAGCGCGTCTCGCCGCTCCCGCCGCGGGTGCGAGGCGGCCAGCCGCTCCGGCGTGACCGCCCGATCCGCCAGGAGCCCGGCCATGATCGCCTCGGCCATGACGCCGGCCCCAACGATTCCAACCCGCATGCTGCGTTTTGCCATCACCCACCGTCCTCGTGTGCTTCGCTGACCCGCAGCTCCGTGCCGAGCAGGCCACGCGCCCCGACAAGCTCCTCGTTCGACGCACCCGAGCGCTCGAGCAGGGTGACCGCCGCTCCGGCGAGACGCCGCGCCTGCGTCACCTCGCCGAGATCGAGGAGCGCGCGACCCAGCCCGAAGGCCGCCAGCCCCTGCTCGTGCTCGGCGCCGATGTCGCGCGCCTCGTCGATTGCCTCGGCATAGTAGCGGCGCGCGCTGCCCGGATCACCGGCGGCCACGCGCAGATCACCGATGCGGCGCGCCTGACGCGTGGCGGCCAGCGTCATCTCGGCGCGTTCGAAATGCCACAGCGCGCGGTGAGCCCAGACGTCGGCAGGCCACCAGGCCGCGTCGCCGACGGCGCGGTCCATGGCCTCCGCTGCCACCACGCCGGCCCGGCGGTGGTCGGCGAGTCGCTCCGCGTCGAGGTACGCCGTCGCCAGCTCGCCGTGACGCATCGCGAGCGGCAGTTCTCGCAGGCCAGGAACCGACGGACGTGGCCGGCCACGCACGGCTCCGGCCGCGCGGTCGAGCGCGCGACGCAGCGCACCGGGGCGCGGTTCGCCCCACACAGGATGCGCGCGTTCACTGCTCACGCGCCTACGCGCCGGCCGCCGAGCGCAGGTCATCGGCCCGGTCGACGCGCTCCCAGGGGAGGTCCAGGTCGCTGCGACCGAAATGCCCGTACGCCGCGGTCTGGCGGTAGATCGGACGCCGGAGGTCAAGCGTGCGGATGATGGCGCCGGGCCGAAGGTCGAAGGCCTCCTCCACGATCTCCGCCAGCCGCGCATCGGAGACGGTGCCGGTACCGAAGCTCTGAACGTTGATGGCAAGCGGATGCGCAACGCCGATGGCGTACGCCAGCTGGAGTTCGCAGCGCCGCGCCAACCCGGCCGCGACAATGTTCTTTGCCACGTAGCGCGCCATGTAGGCGCCGGATCGGTCCACCTTGGTCGGATCCTTACCGCTGAAACTGCCGCCCCCGTGCCGTCCCATGCCGCCATACGTGTCGACGATGATCTTGCGGCCGGAGAGTCCGGAATCGCCCATTGGCCCTCCGATCACGAAGCGACCGGTCGGATTGACGAGATGCCGCGTTCCGTCGTCGAGCAGCTCGGCCGGGATGGCAACCTCGACCACGTGCTCGCGGACCGCGGCGGCGAGCTCTGCCGGCTCCACCTCGGGATCGTGCTGGGTGCTGACCAGGACGGTGTGTACCCGCTGCGGGCGCAGGTCGACGTCGTACTCAACCGTGACCTGGCTCTTTCCGTCCGGCCGCAGGAACGGAAGCGTGCCGTCCTTACGCACGGCGGCCAGTCGCCGCGCGACACGGTGGGCCAGCATGATCGGCATCGGCATGAGCTCGTCCGACTCGTCGCTGGCGTAGCCGAACATCATTCCCTGGTCGCCGGCGCCCGGCTCATCGGCCTCGAGCCCCTCGCGTGCCTCGAGCGCATGATCGACACCGAGCGCGATGTCCGGCGACTGCTCCTTGATGGCCGTGATGGTGCCGCACGTCTCCCAGTCGAACCCGAGCCGGCTGTCGTTGTAGCCGATCTCTCGCACCGTTCGACGCACCACCGCCTGCACGTCCACGTAATGCGACGTCGTCACCTCGCCCATGACGAGCACCAGGCCTGTCGTCGTCGCCACCTCGACGGCGCTGCGAGCGTCCGGGTCATGCGCCAGGACGTCGTCAAGGATGGCGTCGGCGATGGCATCGCACAGCTTGTCGGGGTGACCCTCGGTGACCGACTCGGAGGTGAACAGGGTCGTGAGGGCGGTGGTTGGCATGCGGCCGAGTGTACCGCCGTCAGCTCATCGCGTTCGTCTCGGAGTTCCCCGGGACCATGAGCAATGCGGCCACGAATGTCGTCAGGGGGACGGCCGCCACGATTCCGATGCTGCCGACGAGCGCCCTGATGACCTCGACGGCCACGACCTCGCTATTGAGCACTGACATCGGCTCCTGGCTGCCGAGCGCGAAGAGGAGGAGGAGCGGCAGGCCAGCGCCCAGGTACGCCAGCATGAGCGTATTCACGGTCGCCGCGATGTGCGCGCGACCGACGCGCATGGCGCGCGCGATGACACCCCGACGCGATGCCCCTGGCTCAGCGCGTTGAAGCTGTTCGACCGTGGCGGCCTGGGTCACCGTCACGTCGTCCAACACGCCGAGCGCTCCAAGCACGGTGGCGGCCAGGAGGATACCGGCCAGATCGATACGGTCACCCACGAGCGGGATGAGGAAGGCGATCTCCTCGCTGCCCTGGAGCGCGGTGAACTCCGCGGCCGCCGTGAAGATGCCCGCCAGTCCCGCTGTCAGACCCAACGCGCCGAATGTGCCGAGGACGGCGGAAAGCGTCACGCGGCTGGCCCCCTCGGTCAACAGCAGGGTGGTGACGGTGATGGCTGCCCCGCCTCCCACCGCGAGCAGGATCGGATCGACGCCACGCAACAGGAGAGGCACGATCAGCTTTACCACGACCGCCAGGGTCAGGGCCAGGGCCACCAGCGAGCGCATCCCGCGCAGCCCGCCGACCACGATGACGAAGACGGCGAAGATCCCGGCCACGATTCCCAGGAGCGGCACGCGCCAGGGCTCGGTGATCACGGCAAATCCACCGGCCGGACCGGTGAATCGGGTGACCACCACTTCGTCGCCCACGAGATACGGTTCGCGGTTGCCGGAGCCCGGCATGGCGGCGGACCCATCCTGCACGGCTGCCTCCACGCGGCTGCCGGCCTCCGTGCCGTCGAGCACCTCGACCTCGAACAGTGGCAGGCCACTGGCATCGGTCCCGAGCGACTCGGTGATCCGACCATGCAGCGACTCCTGGCCCAC
>JACDHU010000137.1:4592-5557 GCA_013820865.1 Chloroflexota bacterium | reverse complement strand
CGGCCATCCAGCCGCCGATGCCACCGTGCCCGACATCACCCGCAAGCCGCTCGACGATGTCCTCGTCGAGGTCCCTTCAACGTGAGGCATCCATGGCGAGTGTACGTGCCTGCGGTCGTGGCGCCGGCCGTGCGCGAGGCACTCGGGTAGTCGAGGGCGTGGAGCAGCTGCCACCGATTCGCTTCGAGCTGCGCGCCGGGGCCATCACCGCCATCCCGCTGGCGGTGGCCGTCGGCCTGTTCGGCGTCTCGTTCGGCGTGCTCTCGGCCACATCCGGCGGGATGGGAGCGCTGCCGGCCGTCGTGATGAGCGTCACGACCTTCGCAGGTTCGGCCCAGTTCGCGGCCGCTTCGATCCTGGCAGCGGGCGGACAGCCAATTGCAGCCATCGCCGCCGCGCTCCTGCTCAACGCCCGCTACATCCCGATCGGGATCAGCGTGGCGCGCTTCCTCACCGGCAGACCTGCGCAGCGGTTCGCAAAGGCGCAGCTCGTGATCGATGAGTCCTGGGCGATCGCGGCACGCGGAGACGGACATTTCGAGCAGGGCCGGCTGCTTGGCGCGGGCATCGTCCTGTGGCTGGCGTGGGTCGGCGGGACGATCATCGGCGTCATCGGCGGAGAGGCGCTGGGCGATCCGGCCGCGCTCGGCCTGGATGCCGCGTTCCCTGCGCTCTTCCTGGCCCTGCTCGTCTCGCAACTGCACTCCCGGCCGGCTGTCGGCGCGGCGCTGCTCGGGGCGGCGATCGCCATTGCGCTCACGCCGTTCACGCCACCCGGCGTGCCGATCATCGCTGCCGCCGGCGCGGCGCTCATCGGCCTGGCGCGACGATGACCGAGATCTGGGTGGTGGTCGCCATCATTGGCGTCGGCACCATGGCCATCAAGGCGGCCGGCCCGGTGCTCCTGGGCGGCCGTCCGCTGCCGTCCCGCCTCACCGGGGTCGTGGCGCTCCTGGCGCCGGCCC
>JACDHU010000137.1:0-4582 GCA_013820865.1 Chloroflexota bacterium | reverse complement strand
TTGCTGGCCTGGTTGCAACCACCGCCCTGGGTGACGGCCAGGAGATCGTGGCGGATGCTCGGCTCATCGGCCTGGGAGCCGCCGTGATTGCGCTCCTCCTGCGAGCTCCCGTGCTCGTTGTCGTCCTGGCGGCCGCGGTCGCGGCGGCTGTCACGCGCCTGATCGGCCTTGCCTGACCCGAACACGGCCTTGATGTGGCCTTGATCTGACTCGGACAGCATCGGCGCATGGCAATCCCGGGAATGCATCGCGTGCAGGTGGCGGTCGATTGCGAGTGCGGCACGAGCGTCGAGGCGTGCAATGACGATGAGCTTCTCGACGAGCTCCTCGAGCACATCGCCGCCGCTCACGAAGCCGGCCTGCGCCGCGACCCTGCCGCCATGCTCACCGACGCCTACGAGGCCTGACCGCCCCTGCGTGGTGCCGCGACCACTGTCGCAGCAACGGTCTCGTGTGAAGAATGGTCAATGCACGGACCACAACGACAGGCGTCAGAAACAATGCGCCGATGACCGAGCATGGCCTGGACCGCCGGACTCGACTTCGCGAACTCCTTATCGTGTTCGGGACGCTCGGCGTCATCGGGTTCGGCGGGCCGGCAGCGCATATCGCGCTCATGCGGCGCGAGGTCGTTGCGCGTCGACGCTGGTTGACCGATGCGCAGCTGGTCGATCTGATCGGCATCACGAACCTCATCCCCGGTCCGAACTCGACCGAAATGGCGATGCACGTCGGACGCCTGCGCGCTGGAGGGATCGGCCTGGTCGTGGCAGGGCTGGCGTTCATCGTGCCCGCGGTGGCCATCGTGCTGGCACTGGCCTGGGCCTACGTGACATTCGGCGAGACGCCCGCCGCGCAGGCGCTGCTGTACGGGATCAAGCCCGTGATCGTGGCGATCGTGGCGGCCGCATTGTTCGCCTTCGCCCGCAGCACGCTCACGTCGCTGCTGCGCGTCGCGGTCGCGGCCGCGGCGGGGCTGCTATGGATCGCCGGCGTCAACGAGCTGGCACTGCTGGCCGGCGGGGCAATCGTCGTCGCAGTCATCAGGCTGGGGACGGGCCATCCGTGGGCGGCCATCGGCCTCGTGCTGCCGGCGACGGCCGCGGTGGCATCGGTGAACCTGTTCACGCTTGGAGCGGTCTTCCTCAAGGCTGGCGCGCTCCTGTACGGCTCTGGTTACGTCCTGCTGGCCTTCCTGCGCGGTGACCTGGTCGACCGGCTGGGCTGGCTGACCGATGCACAGTTGCTCGACGCGGTCGCCATCGGCCAGGTCACGCCCGGGCCGCTGTTCACGACCGCGACGTTCATCGGTTATGTGCTTGCCGGCGTTCCGGGTGCGTTGGTGGCCACGGTCGCCATCTTTGCTCCGGCCTTCGTGTTCGTGGCGCTCATCGGCCCGATCGCGGAGCGTATCAGGGATCGGCCCCTGACGGCGGCGCTGCTGGACGGCGTCAATGCGGCGGCGCTGGGCCTCATGGCGGCCGTATCGGTCCAGCTGGGAGTTTCGGCCGTTCGAGATCCGTTGACCGTGGCACTGCTGGTGGGTAGCGGCACGCTGCTCATATGGGGACGCGTGCCATCGGTGGCGCTGGTGGCCATCGGTGCAGGCGTGGGCCTGGCCGCGTCGGCGGCCGGCATCGGCCCTTAACACACCGTTGACCCTCCGCTGAGGCCACGTTAAACGCCGGCGAACAGCATGGCCGCGACAACGGCGTGTCCCGCAATGCCCATGAGACTGTCCGCGCGGACCGCCCCACCAACACCGGAGGAAGAACGTTGAACTTCAAGCGGTTTGGGCTGCGGCCCGTACTCGCACTGACCGTCGCGGGGACAATGGTCCTCGCGGCCTGCACGGGCGAGGGTAATGGCGGTGGCGGCGACGTCTCCGGCTCGATCTTCGTCTCCGGCTCGTCCACCGTCGAGCCGATCACCACGCTGGTGGCGGAGATGTTCGCCGAGGAGAACGCCGGCTTCGACTACACGGTCGAAGGTCCCGGCACGGGTGACGGCTTCGCCCTGTTCTGCAACGGGGAGACCGACATCTCCGATGCCTCACGCGCCATCAAAGAGGAGGAAGCCGCCGCCTGCGAGGACGCCGGCATCGAGTACACCGAGATCCTCGTCGCCTACGACGGCCTGGCGGTGATCACCTCCGCCGAGAACGACGCCGTCAGCTGCCTGAGCTTCGCCGACCTCTACGCGCTGCTGGGTCCGGAGTCGCAGGGCTTTGACAACTGGTCCGATGCGGAAGGGCTTGCCGCCGAGCTGCCGGAGGGCTTCGGCGAGCTCAACACCCCGTACCCCGATGCCGAGCTCATCGTGACGGCGCCGGGCGAAGAGTCCGGTACCTTCGACACGTTCATCGAGATCGTGCTCGAGGATCTCGCCGACGAGCGTGAGCAGGACGCGACCACGCGACCCGATTACGTGGCGAGCGCCAATGACAACGTGATCATCGAGGGCATCACCGGCTCGCCGACATCGCTCGGATGGGTGGGGCTTGCCTTCGCCTCGGAGAACGCCGACACCGTCAAGATCATCGAGATCGATGGCGGCGACGGCTGCGTTGCTCCGTCCGACGAGACCGTGGTCGACCAGAGCTACCCGATTTCCCGCCCGCTGTTCATCTACGTGAACAACGCGCGTGCCGACGAGAACGAGGCGCTCGTGTCCTTCGTCGACTTCTACGTCGAGAACTTCTCCGCCGCCGGAGAGGTCGGGTACGTCAACCTGTCGGACGATGAGATGTCCGAGGCGGCTGCCGGCTGGACCGGACGCTGACGGGTCTGCCAATCCACCGCGAGGGGTCGGGTGCTCACCGCCCGACCCCTCGCCTTCGTCTCTGAAGCGATAGAGTTGCCGAGAACATGGCGTCGACCGAGCACTTCCGTCAGCTGAGCGTCCAGGACCTGCGCGGCAGCGCAGCGCGACGGCGCAAGGAGCGCACCGTCGGTGCCATCTTCCTGGCCGGCGCTGCCGTGTCCGTCGTGATCAGCGTCGGAATCGTTGCCGCGCTCATCGGCGAGGCCCTGAACTTCGCCCTGACCGTGGACGTCGGCCAACTCGTGACCGATGGCTGGTTCCCCCGCCGCGACATGTTCGACATCTCCACCATCGTCGCGGGCACGCTGCTCGTCTCGGTGATTGGCATGGTCATCGCCGCGCCGCTCGGACTGGGGGCCGCGATCTATCTCGCCGAGTACGCGAGCCCGCGGGTTCGGAAGATCCTCAAGCCGATCCTCGAGATCCTCGCCGGGATTCCGAGCGTGGTGCTCGGCTTCTTCGCCCTCACCTTCATCAGCCCGATCGTCGTGGATCGGGTCTGTCCCGGGTCCACCCCGGTCTTCAACATGGCGTCGGCCGGCATCGCCGTGGGGATCCTGATCACCCCGCTCGTGGCCTCAATCGCCGAGGACGCGATGCACGCCGTGCCGAACTCGCTGCGCGAGGCGTCGTACGGGCTCGGAGCGAAGCGGCAGGCCACCAGCCTCCGAATCGTCGTCCCCGCGGCGGTGAGCGGGATCGTGGCCGCCCTTATCATCGGCCTCTCGCGAGCCATCGGCGAGACGATGATCGTCGCGATCGCGGCCGGCGCGGCTGGTGGGTCGCTCTTCAACCTCAATCCCTGCCAGCCCGGCCAGGTCATGACGGCGGCGATGACGAGCCTCGCTACCGGGTCGGACCAGGTCCGCGGCGCGTCGCTCGCCTTCCCGAGCCTCTTCTTCGTCGGGCTGCTGCTCTTCTTCATCACCCTGGCGCTCAACCTCATCAGCGAGGGCTTCGTCCGCCGCGTGCGGGTGAGCTACTGATGGCCGGGTTGACTCGCACGCCGCCGGTGGCTCCGGGTGAGGTGGTCGCGCAGCGGCTGAGCGGCCGACGGTTCGACCTGCGCGGCTACCTGTTCGAGGGGGCGCTGCTCATGACGCTCGTGATTTCGCTGGGTGTCCTGGTCACGCTCCTCTTCGACGTCACCAGCCGTGGGGCGGGTGTCCTGATCGAGCGGGGCCCGGACTTCCTGACGAGCATCACCTCGTCGCGCGCAGACCGGTCCGGCGTGGTGCAGGGCATCATCGGTTCCGCGTGGCTGATGGTCTTCGTCATTGTCATCGCCTTCCCGATCGGCATCGCGGCTGCCATCTACCTCGAGGAATACGCGCGCGATACGCCGCTTGCCCGGTTTCTCAATACCGTCATCCGCAACCTGGCCGGCGTCCCCTCGATCGTCTACGGACTGCTCGGGCTCGCCGCGTTCGTGGTGCTGCTTCCCCAGTGGACCGGGGGAGGGCTGGGGGGGCGCACCGTGGTCGCCGGGGGGCTCACGCTGGCGATCCTCGTGCTGCCGATCGTCATCATCACGGCAGCCGAAGCGCTCCGCGCAGTGCCGACAACGATTCGCGAGGCCGCATTCGGGGTCGGCGCGACACGCTGGGAGGTCGTTCGCAGCCACGTGCTTCCGTATGCGGCGCCGGGGATCCTCACCGGCACCATCCTGTCGCTCGCCCGGGCGCTCGGCGAGACCGCGCCGCTCGTCCTGGCTGCCGCAGTGCTCGGCAACTTCTCGCAGCTCGGAGCTGACCCGAAT
>JACDHU010000136.1 GCA_013820865.1 Chloroflexota bacterium | reverse complement strand
GGAGCGAACCGCTGCCAGCCGACCGGCGACCGAGCTGGCCGACAGGTCCCGATCGGCCAGGCCGGCGAGATAGGCCCGCACGACCGTCCGATCAGGAGTGCGCCAGTCACAGCCCCGGCTTTCGAGAAACGCGAGGAACTCGGTGGCGTGGCGTCGATACTCGCTGACTGTGCCCGGCGACGCATTTCGACCCTGGAGGCTGACCAGGAAGGCGGACAGCACGCGCGCCGAATCGGCCAACAGCCCTTCCTCAGTCACCATTCAGTCTCGCCGCGGGGCACGCGGACATCATGCCGGGCGCTTGCGAGTCGCGGGCCGTCGGCTTGCCGGGGCTTGCCGTGGGGTTCCGGGACGCTTGGTCACGGTCTTCCGCGCCCGCCCCTTCTTCGGGGCGCCTTCACGGGCGGCGAGAAGCTCCACCGCGGTGTCGATCGCGATCGCATCGGTACTCATGTCCTTCGGCAGCGACGCGTTCGTGACCCCATCGCTCACGTATGGCCCATACCGGCCTTCGATCAGCTGCACGACAAGGCCCGAGGCCGGATGGGTGCCGACGTCGCGCAATACCTTCTTCGTGGCGGTACGCCTCGACTGCTTCTCCTGCTTCAGGAGCTCGAGGGCGTCGTCGAGCGTCACCTCGAACACCGCCGCGTCGGATGCCAGCGAGCGGAAGTCGTCGCCACGCTTCACATAGGGACCGAATCGGCCGAAGTTCGTCGTGATCTCCTCGCCGGAGTTGGGATCATGGCCGACCACGCGTGGCAGCGACAGCAGTTCGAGTGCCCGCGCCAGCGTAAGTGACGCCTCGCTGTCGGCTCGCGTCAGCGATGCCCGGCGTGGCTTCTCTTTGCTGCCCTTTTCCGGCGTCTCGCCGAGCTGCACGTACGGCCCGTATCTTCCGGTCATCACGTACACCGGCAGTCCCGAGGCGGGGTCGTCGCCCAGGCTGGCCGGCCCCCTGGCTCGGGACTCGGCCAGCGCGATCGCGCTCTCGAGGGTGAAGTCGGCGGGTGGCGTCTCGTCAGGCACAGATGCGTTGATCGCGTCCTCGCCCTGCCCGATCTGCACGTATGGCCCGAATCGGCCGATTCTCACCACGACCGGTGCGCCACTGTCCGGATGCTTCCCGAGCGGGATTGCCGGGTACTCGATGTGTACCTCGTTCTCCACCAGGGTGCGCAGCCCGGGCCATTCACGCCCTCCGTCGCCGTTGTAGAAGGTGGTCAGGAACTCGTCCCGCTTTCGCTCACCCTTGGCGATCTCGTCAAGGTTCTCCTCGATCTGCCCGGTGAACCCAAGCTCGACCAGTGCGGCAAAGTGCTCCTTGAGAAGGTGCGTCACGGCGAAGGCCGTGAACGTGGGGATGAGCGCTTTCCCCTGGCGCCAGATGTACCCGCGCCTTTCGATTGTCGAAATGATCGAGGCGTAGGTGGACGGCCGGCCGATACCGTCCTCCTCGAGCCGCTTCACGAGCGATGCGTCGGTATAGCGCGCGGGAGGAGAAGTCTCGTGGCCTTTGACATCGAGCGCCGTGAGGGCGAGAACGCCATCGGCGGAAACCAGGTCGCCGACCTCCAGCTTCGGCAGCAGCGTTTCCTGATCGCCAAGCTCGGCGGCGGGATCATCCGATCCCTCAACGTAGGCGCGCAGGAACCCCGCGAATTGGACCGCCTTCCCGGTCGCCGTGAACACGCACGGTCCATCCGGACCCTCGGCCGTGATCTCGAGCTTGGTACGGAGGAGGCGAGCATCGGCCATCTGCGAGGCGACAACGCGCTTCCAGATGAGATCGTACAGGCGGCTTTCGTCGCGGCCGACATGCTGGCTGAGTCGATTCGGAGTCCGGGTGAAGTCGGTCGGCCGGATGGCTTCGTGGGCCTCCTGCGCGTTCTTGACCTTGGTCCGGTACTGGCGCGGCCCGCCATAGTAGTCGGGACCGTAGAGTGACCCGATTTCGTCGGCCGCCTCACGCAGCGCGCGATCGCTCAGCGTCGTCGAATCCGTGCGGTGATACGAGATGATGCCTTCCTGGAACAGCCGTTGGGCGGCATTCATGGTCCGATCCGCCGAGAAGCCGAGCTTCCGGTTGGCTTCCTGCTGCAGGGTCGACGTGGTGAACGGCGCGTACGGTGCCTGCGTTGCGGGTCTTTCCTCGACCGAGGTGACCGACCACGGCAGCCGCTTCGCCAGCGCGTCCCGCAGCTCGCCGGTGGCGCGCTCGTCCAGCATGAGCATCTTGGCGTCCTTCAGCTCACCCGTCGCTGGATCGAAGTCCCTGCCAGTGGCAAGCCGCGCGGATCCAATGCGCGCGAGTGCAGCCGTGAACGATGTCTCTCCGGCGCGCAACTGCGCTTCGAGATTCCAATACGCGCTCGTCCAAAAGGCGCGGCGTGCTTCCTCACGCTCGACGATGAGGCGCACGGCGACGCTCTGGACACGACCGGCGCTCAGCCCGGTCTGCACTTTCTTCCACAGCACGGGCGACACCATGTACCCGTACAGCCGGTCGACGATACGACGGCTCTCCTGCGCGTCGACGAGCTGAAGGTCGATCTCGCGCGCCTCCGCGATCGCCTTACGCACGGCCTCGATGGTGATCTCGTGGAACTCGATGCGTCGGACGGGGACGTTCGGCTTGAGCACCTCGCGCAGATGCCAGCTGATCGACTCGCCCTCGCGATCGGGGTCAGTGGCGAGCAGCACTTCGGGGGCGTCCTTCACCGCGGCGCGCAGGTCCCTGATGCGGCCCGCCTTGTCGCGCGACACGACGTAGTAAGGCCGAAAGCCATTCTCGACGTCGACCCCCATGCGACCCCACGGCTTGTCCTTGATCCCGGCGGGCACCTCGCTGGCGTTGTCGGGGAGGTCGCGGATATGACCGACGCTCGCCTCGATTCGATACTCGTCGCCCAGCAGACGCGTGAGGGTGCGCGCCTTTGCCGGCGACTCGACGATGACCAGTGCCTTCGACATCGGTGTCAGCGCTCCCTAGTCGTCGCCGATGACGGCGAGTCGGCGAGCTTGTCGAGAGCGATCCGCTTCGTGGGGAGCATACGATCAGCGAGTGTAGCACCGGCCCCATTACCTCCGGCCGCCGGTTGGCGGGCGGAGGTAATGGGGTCGTTGACGGCCAGCGCGCCGCGCGGAGCGGCGATCCGGCGGACGGTCAGTTGGTGAAGTCCCAGGTGATGATCACGTGCGAGCCGTTATCGGCGATGCCGACGCCGACGCGCGTCCACCGCGGGTTCAGGATGTTGGCGATGTGGTTCCACTCACCAGGGTACGGCTCGGCCATGAACGCGCTATGGCACCAGTCCAACGTCCCCGCGTCGCCCTTTCCGTAGTAGTGGCACTGGTTCTCACTCGCCGCGCTGAACGCCACGCCGCCCGCGGCCAAGCGCGCGTTGAGGCCCTGGCCGTTGAGCGATGTATGGCTGTAGTACCCGTTGCGCAGTTGATCCCACGCATGTACCGATGCGACCGCCGAGATGGCCGAATCGAGGACCAGCGGAGCGAAGCCATACGCCGCACGAGCCGCGTTGATCTGGTTGAGCGCATGACCGGCCAGGCTGGTCGACGGCGCCGGGGCCGGAACAACAGGCGCGGGGGCCGGAACAACAGGCGCGGGGGCCGGAACAACAGGCGCGGGGGCGGGCGCGGGAGCCGTGCTGCGCGTTGAGGTGCTGCCACGATCCGCAGTGTTAGCCGGAGCCGGCGTGGGTGCCGCGACCACGGCAGCCGCTTTGGTGCTGAAGGCCCAGCTCGTGACGACAGTGTTGTCGTCCACATCGCGGGCTCCGTCTCCGAGGCTCACCTCGAAGGTTCGGCCCCCGGCGAATGCGGTGTCGGGCGTATAGATGAGCTGCGTCTGCGCCTCGTTCCAGGTAAGCCGGCCGCCGACCAGCTCGTCGGTGGTCGTATCAGTCAGGGCGAAGGCGTCGTTGGTGGCATCGACCTGCATCGGCTGGCTGAACCACATCGCCACCGTGGCGGGATCGGTATCCGCGGCGTCGAGCGCAGGCAGGGTCCTGGTGACCTGAGCGCCGGTCTGCACGATGAAGGAGAAGTTGTTTTTCCCACCAAGCACATTACCGTCGAGATCATGCGAGCCGATCACGCTGATCGTGTAGCGGGAACCGGGCTCGAGGCGCTCGGAGGGCCGGAAGACGAGGTTGCCCTCGCGCCAATCCAGCTCGCCGTCCGCGGCCGGGATGATGCTGAAGTGCGCCTCCACGTCGGCGCGGTCCATGGGTTCACTGAAGGTCATCTCGATGGCGCTGGTGGCGCTGACATCGCGCGCCGTCCGGGTTGGTGGATGCGAACCGTCATCAACCTCGGGGATCTTGGTCTCCAGGCTGAGCGCGCTCGCCAGGTCATGGGCGATATCGGCCTCGGCCGGCTCGGCCTCGAGGGCGGCGGCTACCAATCGGACCTGGAAGTCCGTGATCGCCGGAGCCAGCTCGGTAGTAAACGAGAACCGCCGCGTGCCGACGCTGTCGCCGTCGGCAGTCTCCGCCGATGCGCCGAGAACGACAAGGTAGTGCTCGTCAGTGCGCCATCGGTTCGCGGGGCTGATCGACAGTTCGGTGCGGTCGTCATTCCATGCCATGTCGAGCTTCTGCTCGGGCAGGACCTGGATGGCGTCCTCGACGGAGCCCGGGTCGACCGGGACGCCGAAGGGAATGGCCACCGCGAAGTCGGTGGCCACGGCAACGCCGATGTTCTGGGGCAGGAGGGACTCGGGGATGAGCGGGACCCGCTCGGGCCCTGCCTGGGTGACGGTGGTCGTACCCTGCGGGTTGAGCGCAAGGATGAGGATGAACGAGAGGGCTGCCAGCGAGACTCGTGAGATGGCTCGGTGGCTGCTCAGCAGAAGGCCAAGCGACTCGAACGGAGCGGCCAGCGCCGCACGAATGGTTCGGATCGGATGCAATACACAAACTCCAAGGATGGCTGCGCCGCCCTTGTGGGCACGTAGACGGCGTTGAGTGGCGCGGTAACCATAGCCCACCGGTAGGACCTTTGTCATATGACTCCGGCAAGCCGTCGGGCCGCCAGGGTCGCATGGAACGTCGCACCACCGAAGGGATTGACGAGTCCTCGGGCCTCGAGCAGGGACAGCGCGCTGGCCAGTGCAGCCGGTGAATGCCCGGTCCGATCAATGAGTTCTTCGATCGATCCGCTGCGTTCAAGAAGCCGCTTGAGGACCTGTCCCTCGACCTCGGAGAGGGCGGCAACGGCAGGCGGTCGACCACCGCGCGACAGGCCGATCTGACGCATGAGCGAGGCGGCGGAGGTCACCATGGTTGCTTGCTGATCCGCGACCAGGCGGTTGCATCCGCGCGACGCCATCGCGTCGATCGGACCCGGAACGGCGTACAGCTCACGGCCAATGGCGATCGCCGCCGCTGCAGTGAGCAGCGCGCCCGAATGATCCGGCGCCTCCACGACGACGACTGCCTCAGATAGCCCGGCGATGATCCGATTCCGACGCGCGAAGTCCGGCCGGCCGACAGCTGCGCCGATCGGCACCTCGCTCACGAGTGCCCCACCACTGGCC
>JACDHU010000135.1 GCA_013820865.1 Chloroflexota bacterium | reverse complement strand
CCCACCACGTCGTGGAACCGCCAGGAAACGCGTAGCCGGGCAGCACCCGGCCGGACGGACAGCGCGTCGTGAGCACGACCGGCACGCCGGCATCGATGAGATCGCTCGCGAGCTGCAGGTACGCCGATGGCGTGTTGCCCCCGCCCGCGGCCGCCACCACCAGGCCTGCCGGGCGACCTTCGGGCAGGACCGGCGACGCATCGAGCACGATCGGGAGCAGCGGCACGGGCAGCGCGGCATGCGCCGGGACGCGAGCCAGTCGCGCGGGTTGCCGGCGGCGCAGCACAGAGACCCGACCGTCCGCCACGACGCCGAGCCGGCCGGTGTTCGGGCTCTGAAAGGTGGCATAGGCATGAGTATTCGTTTTGCGCACGTCATCGGCTCCGTGAAGTTCGCCGGCCATGGCGACCACGACGCCCTGGTCCGCGAGCTCCGGATCGGCTGCTGCGAGGACGGCATTGCGCAGGTTCTCCGGGCCGTCGTAGCCCTCCTGCGAGGCCGATCGCATGGCTCCCACCACCACGACCGGCTTCGACGGCAACGGCAGCAGGTCCCAGGCGAACGCCGTTTCCTCGATGACGTCCGTTCCCTGCACCACGACCGCCCCGTCGATCTCCGACCGCGCGAGCTGGTCAGCCAACGTGCGCCCGATGTCGAGCACCTGGTCGAAGGTCAGGTGCGAGGCCGGAACGAGGCCCCAGTCGATCGGCTCAAGGTCGGCGATCTCGTCGAGGCCGGGCGTTGCCGAAAGCAGCTCCGCCCCGCGCATGGTGGGCACATTTCCGCCATCAGACGCGTCGTGACGCATCGCGATGGTGCCCCCGGTGAAGATGATGGCGATGCGGGACATGGACCGATGCTACGCCACGTCCCCGGCAATGGGTCATGATGCAGGGCAATGCAACCATCAGAAACCGCTGCTTCCGAGGCCGTTCGACCGCTCCTCCGCGTCCGCCAGGTCCGCGAGTTCAGCGATCAGCCGGTCGATCCCTCCGACCTGGATGCCATGGCCGATGCGGCCCGCTGGTCGGGATCGAGCAAGAACACGCAGCCGTGGCGCTTCATCGTCATCACCGACCGCGCCACGCTGCGCAGCCTTCACGAGTCCGGAATGCCACACACCCGTTCCCTCGCCACCGCCCGCGCGGTCATCGCGATCGTCATGCCGCACGAGTCGGGCAGGGGCATCTCGCACGCGTTTGACGAGGGCCGAGCGGCAGAGCGCATGCTCATCGCCGCCTCGCTCCTTGGCCTGGGCGCCGGTATCGCCTGGATCGGCAGCGAGGCACGACCGGACGTATCCGAGCTGCTCGGCATGCCGGAGGATCGGTTCGTGCGCACCGTGGTTGCCATCGGCCATCCCTCGGATGCGGCCCGCCAGCCGAAGTCGGCCCCGGGCGAGGCGCGTCTTCCGCGCAATGAGACGGTGTTCAACGAGCGCTGGCCGGGCTGAACCACGCGCGACTCACGGGTCGCGATACCAGATCCCCGTCTCGAGGTCGTCGCCGCGTACGCCATCCTCGCAGGTGTCGACCACCTTCACGAACCGCAGGTCCTCCTCGTTCACGCCGTGCGCGTGGTACGTGCCGCGCGAATCGGGACAGGCAGGATCATTGTCGATGACCACCGTCCAGCCCGACCACTCCCAGGTGCCCTGCCAGCGTTCGCCGATCACGACCCGCGTGTCGCTGATCACGAGCGTTTCGGTCGGCTCGCCGCCGGTCGCGGTCCGCGTATAGGATCCGTCCGACCAATTGCGACCGGTCCCCTCGGCCAACTGCAGGCCGAGCCACCGCCCACCGGCACCGGACGCGAGCGCGAACACCAGCAGCGCAGCCGCGAGGATGGTCCAGCGACGAGGCGGACGGATGATCTTCACGGCTCCCACGACCATGCTGCCCGCCAGCACAACGCCGAGTGGCAGAAGAAAGCCAACCGAGAGCCTGACCGATGACGCGTGCCCATCCTTCGAGACCGGCCAGGCCGCCGATAGCACCAGCCCGAGCACGATCACCGCGCCCGCGAGGAGAGGTAACGTCACCAAGGAAGGCCGGCGACGCAGGATCAGCGCGTACAGCGCCGTGGCAAGCGCGCCGAATGCCGCGATGGTGAGAACCGGCATTCCCTCTCCACGCCATGCCGAGAGAAAGTGCTGGGCGTGGCGGTAGCCCTCGCCGCGAATTTCGCGGTCATGGACGATCCAGGCGTTCACAAAGGAAAGCGCAAAGACCGCGATACCCGCCGCCGCGATGAGGAGCAGCCAGCGGCGCTCGGTCATCGGCCCTGGATGGTGCGGAGCATGCGCCGGAGTCTACCCCGCGGCGCGGAACTCTCGACTCGCCGGTCGCGTCCTGCGCCCATGATGATGAAGCGAGCCTTTCCCGCAGTAGCCCTGGTCCTTCTGGTTGCATGCCGAGCGCTGCCGGGCACAGGCGGCCCGGTCCCGCGTAGCACGGCCCCCAGCGACTTCGATTTCAACGGCACCTGGCAGCTCCAAGCCGGCACGCATGACGGCGCGACACTGCCGATCATTGCCGACAGCCCGATCACGATGACCATCGACGACGCCCAGGTCGGCGGCCGGGCGGCATGCAACACCTACGGCGGGACCATCGACATCGATGGCGCATCGGTCACCATCGGCGCAATGTCGATGACCGAGATGGGATGTGATCGGCCGGTGATGGCTGCCGAGGCAGCCTACATTGCCGCGCTCGCCGACGTGACCGACGCGGAACGCTCGGACGCAGAGTTGCGACTGCACGGAGACGGCGTCGAACTCACGTACAGCCTCGTTCCGCCGGTCGCGGAAGCCGAACTCGCCGGCACCACCTGGATCCTTGACTCACTGATCAGTGGCAACGCGGTCTCAACGGTCGGCGGCGACCCGGCCACGATGGAATTCACCGATGACGGCACATTCACCGGCGGCACCGGTTGTCGAGGATTCGGTGCCTCCTACGCGGCGGCGGGCGCCCAGGTCACGGTCAGCGACTTCGTGAACGACGACCGTGGCTGCGCCGAAGGGCTCGCTCCACAGGACGAGCACGTGCTCGAGGTCCTGGTGAAGGGGTTCAGCGTCGCGATCGACGGCAATCGCCTGACGCTCATGAATGGCGCGCTGGGTCTCGGGTACACCGCCCAGGGCAGCTGACGACGGTCAGGCGGCCGAGATCGGAGACTTCGCGGCGCCATCGGCCAGCACGAAGCCGATGGCGGCGACGAGCGAGATGACCAGCAGGCCAAGGCCGATGGCCATCGGCGTAAAGGCAAAGGCGGCGGCCAGGATCAGGTAAAGGCCGATGGTGATGATCGATCCGGCAATGAAGGCGGCGGCACGCATCCGAGGACTCCTGAACGGGGTTGATGACTCGCTCAGCCTGCGGTCATGACCCGAACGCGTCATCCACCAATTGCGCCGGGACGCCTACGTCATTCGACCCGGTCGTCTGTCGAAGCGCGACTGTCAATCGTCGGTGCCGCGGTCCTTCTGCTGGCCGGGCGCCGAGTCACGACCATGCCCACCGCCATTGCCCATGACCGAGCCGATGCCCGGATGCACGCCGAGCTCGCGCGCGATCTGCCCCCAACCCATGCCCGCATCGCGCATGGCGGCGAGATCCTCGAGGCTCGCTCCATTCTCATTCTCGTGCTGCCACGCGTACAGCCGCACCGCGCCACCGGTGCCATAGCGTGAGGCGAGGTCGCCCAGGACCGCAGCATCGACGATGATGCCGCTCGCCTCGAGCCGGGTGCCCGCGTGAGCGAGATCCTCGGCGGTGGGTGGAGCTTCATCGTCGGCTGCTGGCTCATCCTCGTGATCGGTCGTCTGCTGCGCGGGCTGCGAGACACTTACGTCCGGAACTCGGTTGCCCAGCACCGAGCCTGCGGCAACGAGCAGCAGGACCACGGCGGCCATCAAGGCGATACGATTTGTTCGGTGCATCATGAGATCCCCATCTTCGGTCCGCGCAGCCTACGCCGTCAACCTTGCCGCCGGCCTTGCCGCAGCTGTTTCGGCACTGCGCTTGCTTGAGTAGCACGTAACCAGTCGTCGAAAGGAGTTCTCCATGGGTCGAATCCTCATCGGGGTGGTCATCGGAATCATCCTCGTCATCTGGCTGTTCACGTCCTGCATCGGTGCCATCTTCTAGTCCGGAGTCGCGTCGATTCCGATTCGGGCTGATCCTTGACTCGCACGACGCGACGCGCCACGGCGTCGTTGAGCTCGCGCATCGGGCTGAAGCGTCCGGCATAGCGGTCCTGCTCGGCACGGACCACCTTGGCCGCTGGGCGACGCTGCCGTTACTCCAGTCCGCGGCGGAGGCCACCAGCCTGCGCATCGGAACGTTCGTGTTGAACAACGACCTGCGTCATCCGACCGTGCTGGCCCAGGAGCTGGCGACCATCGACGCCATCACGAACGGACGGCTGGAGATCGGCATCGGTGCAGGCTGGAATCGTCAGGAATACGCGGCTGCCGGACTGCCGTTCGACGCTCCCGGCGAGCGTGTCACGCGCATGCAGGCAACGGTGGCCATGCTGAAGCAGGCACTGGGTGACGGTCGAATCGACCACGAAGCCGATGCGGCCTATCCGGCTATTCATCAGGACGGCCTACCGACATCGGTCCAGCGTCCCCATCCGCCGATCATGATTGGCGGCGGCGGCCCGAGGATCCTGCGCTACGCCGCGCGCGAGGCGGACATCATCGGCATCGATCCGCGCGCCGGCGATCCCAACGACATCACCGAGGCCGCGGTCGATCGCAAGATCGCCTGGATTCGGGAGGCCGCCGGCGACCGATGGGCGCAGCTCGAGATCAATATCGCGCTGTTCGAGCTGGATCCCGACTACCACACGCGCTCCGGCCCTCCCGCCCCGCGTGCTCGCGGCATCAGCAACGCCGAGATGTCGCGCAGTCCGCACTACATCGTGGGCGACGCGTCCGAGATGATCGATACCCTCCTCGAGCGTCGAGATCGCTGGGGCATCAGCTATGTCGCCATGCGTCCGGAGCACCTCGACGCGTTGATTCCCGTCCTGTCCGTCCTTGCCTAGTTGTGCGGTTTCTCTCGTATCGCCGATGGAGGAGGGGCTGTTCGGTGCCGACCGCGCGCCGTCAGCGGTTATATCGTTTGTGATATATCGCCTGACAGTTGCAGGGGCAACGGTGACAGCGACTACCCGAAGAGACCCACGTAGGCATTTGAGAGAAAGCCTATCAAGCGGCCAGCCGCGCAAGCCACGCTTCCGGGCGTCTGGTGCTAGGCTCAATCAATGGACACGCGACTGGGGATTCTGCTGTGGAGCCAGGGCACTGGCTGGGACGACTTTGAACGCGCGGCCATCCGGATCGATGGGCTCGGCTATGACCATCTCTGGACCTGGGACCACGTGTACGCCATTTTCGGCGACCCCTACCAGCCGATCTTCGAGGGGTACACCACGCTCGCCGCGTGGGCGAAGGTCACGCAGCAGACGCGCCTGGGTCTCTTGGTCGGTGCGAACACCCTCCGCAACCCGGGCCTGACCGCGAGGCTGGCCACCACGGTTGATCACATCAGCGGCGG
>JACDHU010000134.1 GCA_013820865.1 Chloroflexota bacterium | reverse complement strand
CGTCGCCTGGTTCGGGCCGATGCCCGACGCGTCGCGGCGCTTGCGGCGGCGCTCGCCATCTTCGGCGGCGGGATGGGATACGTGCGCTTCATCGGCGACCTGTCGGCGGGGATGGAGGGTCCCCTGCAGCTCATCGCGGACAACAGCTACGACAACCGGTGGCTGACCGAGTGGCCCTACTTCAGGATTCCTTCGGTCATGGGGACGGGGCTGCTGGCGCATCGAGCCAGCACTGCGGGTCTGCCGATGCTCATCGGCGCCATCCTGCTGCTGGTGAGCGCGCTCCCGACGGCACGTGAGCGGCTCGCCGGCTGGCGCGATCGGCCGTGGCTCCTCGCCCTGGCGGGCATGCTCGGTGCGCTGCTGGCGCCGTTCCACTTCTTCTTCTTTCCCGTCGTCCCGCTGCTGGCGCTGGCCTGGGTATTATTCGGGCGACGGCTGGTTGACGCTCATGCGCCGCGCAACGCGTTCGCGCTCTTCGCGCCCTATGTTCTGGCCCTCCCGTTCGTGATCGCCCCGATAATCCAGTCGAGTGGCTCGGGCGCGCTCCAGTTGGTGACCATTTGGGCGTCGACGCCACGCGAGGATGGACCGTTGGCGGTCGTCTTCTTCTACCTGACCAACCTGGGCCTGCCGTTCTTGCTTGCGCTCGGCGCCGTATTGATCTCGGGCCTGCCGCGGCGCGCATTTCTCACCGCCTGGATCATCGGCCTCTTCGTGATTCCCAACGTCGTCCAGGTGAGCGTCGTCGATTTCGATATGAACAAGTACTTCCAGGCCATGTGGATTGGCGTCGCGATCTCCGCCGCGTGGCTCATCCGGCGCTGGCCCCGACCGGCGCTGGTCGCGGTCTTCGCGCTGAGCATTCCCTCTCCGTTGTTGGTCGCTGGCTGGACGGCGACGTCGAACCTCCAGGTGCTGACGAGCGCCGAAGTCCGGGCCGCGCGGTGGGTCGCCGATTTCACCCCCGCTGACGCCGTCTTCGTCACCGACAGCTGGGTCAACTCCCTGACCGATGCCGCCGGACGCAAGCGACTGACCACCTTCGGGCCGTACGTGGCAAATCTCGGCTATCGACCCGACGAGCGCATCAGCGATGTCTCGGCCATCTACTGCGGGGGCGATGTCGCACGCTCGGCCGAGCTCATGGACCGATACGGCGCAACCCACGTGATCGATGGGACCCGGCCCCAGCCGTGCGACTCCCCCGTGGACTTCGGCGCCTCCGACCTCTTCGAGCTGATCTACGAGGATGGTCCCCTCATCTGGCGCCTCGCCGACCACTCCTGAGATCCCTGCGCTGAGCGCAAAGCCGGATTTGGTCAACCAGCCGCGAGCGCGACCGAGCGCGCGTCGCGCCCCTATCATGGGGCGATGCAGGACGCCTCAGGCGCGGTCGTCGCCTTCGAGCATGTCACCAAGCGATATCCCGGCAGCGACGCGCCGGCGGTCGACAACCTGACCCTGACCGTGCCCGCGGGCGAGATCTGCGTGCTCGTCGGGCCGTCGGGATGCGGCAAGACGACGAGCATGAAGATGGTGAACAGGCTCATCGAGCCGACGGGCGGACGGATCACGATCGGCGGCGAGGACATCATGAGCCTGCCCGCGGTCGAGCTGCGGCGACGCATCGGCTATGTCATCCAGCAGGTTGGCCTGTTTCCGCACCTCACCATCGGCGAGAACACCGCCGTGGTGCCCAAGCTCCTGCGCTGGAAAGCGGATCGCACGCGGAAGCGCACGGATGAGCTGCTCGACATCGTCGGCCTCGACCCGGCGCGGTACCGTGACCGATACCCGAACGAGCTGTCGGGCGGCGAGCGCCAGCGGGTCGGCGTCGCACGCGCCCTGGCGGCCGATCCACCCGTCATGCTCATGGACGAGCCGTTCGGCGCGGTGGACCCCATCCGCCGAGATGGCCTCCAGAACGAATTCCTGCGGCTCCAGAGCCGCGTCCGCAAGACGATCATCTTCGTGACCCACGACGTCGACGAGGCGATCAAGATGGGCGACCGCATCGCCATCCTTCAGCGCGGCGGCATCCTGGCCCAGTACGACACTCCGGCGGCCATCCTGGCCAACCCGGCATCGGAGTTCGTCGAACGCTTCGTCGGGGCCGATCGCGGCCTGAAGCGCCTCTCCATGGGTCGCGTCCGCGACCTGGACCACATTGAGCCGGTCATCGTGCGCTCCGGCGAGGACCGCGCCGAGATTCGCAAGCGCCTGGACCGATCTGACGAGCTCACCTTCGCGCTCCTCGTCGATGACGACAACCGACCGCTCGGATGGATCGACCAGCACGACCTGCGCGGCGACGGACCGATCGACCCCGGCGCCGCGACCCCCGGCGCCCCGACCGTGGAGCCGGAGTCGACCCTGCGCGACGCCCTGTCGGCCATGCTCGGCTCCAGCGTCCAGCTCGGCGTGGTGGTGGACGAGCGCGGCCGTGTCGCCGGGCTCGTCAGCGTCGATGCCATCGGCGAACGGCTGCGGGCTCCAGTTCGCGGCGTGGACGGCGAGCTTCACGAGGTCGGCGAAGCCGACGCAACCTCGTGAGCGACGGTGAGGGCCCGATCCGCATCGGCTGGATCGTGGACCGGCTCGACCTGCTCGGTGAACTGCTCCGCGATCACGTGATCTTGACGGTCCTGGCGGTCGTCATCGGCCTCATCATCTCGTTCGGGCTGGCCCTGGCCATCCGCGGTTCGCCGCGACTGTACGGGCCGATCATCGGCGTCAGCGGCACCCTGTACGCCATACCCAGCATTGCCCTGTTCTCGCTGCTCATCCCCATCACCGGCGTCAGCATCGTGACTGCCGAAATCGCGCTCGTGAGCTACACGCTGCTCATCCTGATCCGCAACATCGTCGAGGGGCTGAACGGTGTTCCGCCCGAAGCCATCGAGGCCGCCAACGGCATGGGATACACCCGAACGCAGCGCCTCCTGCGCGTGGAGCTGCCGCTCGCGCTTCCCGTGATCGTGGCCGGCCTGCGCATCGCAACGGTGACCACGGTGGGGCTGGTGACAGTAACCGCGCTCATCGGCCTGGGCGGCCTGGGGTACCTCATCGTCAACCTTGGCATCCTGCGCGGGTCGTCACCGTTTGCCGCCACTGCCATCTACACCGGCGTCGCGCTCGCTGTGGCACTTGCCGTATTCGCCGACCTGGCGCTCCTCGCACTCCAGCGTGCGCTGACACCCTGGGCACGGCGACGGAGCGCATAGGCCGATGGAGTTCCTCGGCGAGGTCGTCGCATGGTTCGCAAACCCCGAGACCTGGAGCGGACGCAACGGGATTCCAATCCGACTGTGGGAGCACGTCTCGCTCGCGGCTGCCGCGCTGGCGGTGGGAACCCTGATCGCGCTGCCGCTGGGGATGCTCATCGGCCATACCGGGCGCGGAGCCCTCGCAGTGGTGAGCATCGCGAACATCGGCCGCGCAATCCCGTCGCTCGGATGGTTCGGGATCGTCTTCGTGCCGGCGCTCAACCTGGGCCTAGGACTCGGATTCTGGCCTTCTGTCATCGCGCTCGTGCCGCTGGCCGTTCCGCCGATCGTCACGAACACGTACACCGGGCTGCGCGAGGTGGACCGTGACCTCGTCGAGGCGGCGCGCGGCATGGGAATGCGCGAGTGGCAGATCCTGCGCCGGCTGGAGATTCCAGTGGCGCTGCCGGTCATCCTGGCCGGGATTCGTACGTCGGCCGTCCAGGTGGTGGCCACGGCCACCCTGGCAGCCGTGATCGCCGGCGGGACCCTCGGCCAGCTCATCCTCGTCGGGATCAACATCGGCGATGAAGTACAGGTCTTCGGCGCGGCCCTGCTCGTGGCGCTCCTCGCCATCGTGACGGAGCTGTCGTTCGCCGCGATCCAGCGAGCGGCGACCTCGCCGGGCCTCCGCGACCGCGGGTCGGCCGCCGAGCTATCGGTGTGACCTGGTTTTTCGCATTCACATTGCGCGATTCAGGCGCGGCCGCGGGGCGCTGGTAAACTTCCTGCTCTTGACGGCGTGGCGCACCTGCGCCGCAATCCACTTTCAGCATACGAGGAGGACCCACATGCGGAAGAACCGCAGCCTCGTCCTTGGGGCGGCGATGCTCGCGCTGGTCATCAGCGCGTGCTCGCCGGGAGAGGGCGGAAGTTCAGCATCGCCAGGGGTAAGCGCGGGCGGCACGACGGGCGCCAGTGCGGCCGCCGATCTGCCAACGATCACCATCGGATCGGCGCCCTTCTGGGAATCGGCCGTGGTGGCCGAGATCTACGCGCAGGCTCTCGAGGAAGCCGGCTTCACCGTCGAACGCAGCCTCGAGCTTGGTGCGCGTGACATCACCCATGCTGCCATCACCTCGGACGAGATCAACATGGTCCCCGAGTACCTCGGCGGCTATCTCGCTCAGACCTTCGAGGGCACACCGACCCCCGACGTCGACGAGACGTACGAGGCGTTACAGGCAGCGCTTGCCGACGAGAACCTGGTTGCCTTCGAGCCGACGCCCGGCACCGACGCCGACGGCTTCGCGGTGCGACAGGAAACCGCAGACGATTTCGGGCTCACGACCATGAGCGACCTGGCCGAAGTGGCCGATGAACTCACCTGGGGCGTCGCGCTCGAGTGTGCCGACAACCCGAACTGCGGCCCGGGACTGAACGACGTGTACGGCATCGATCTCGACGAGCTCGAGGTCGAGACGCTCGAGGCGTGCACCACGGCAATCGCCGATGCGCTCAACGCAGGCGCGGTCGACGTCGCTCAGGTCTGCACCACGCAGCCGGAGATCGTCGGTCTCAACCTCGTTCTGATGGAGGATGACGGCGGGCTTGCCCCGGCGCAGAACTTGGTTCCCGTGGTGACCCAGGACGTGGCTGATGCGGGAGGAGACCTGCTCGAGTCGACCCTGAATGCCGTCTCCGCGCTGCTCACGACGGAGGAGCTCACCAATCTCGGCGCGGCCATCATCATCAACGGCGAGTCCTACGAGGATGCCGCGGCACAGTGGCTGGAGGACAACGGCCTCTAGGCCGCTGTTCCTTCCTTGCACCCGATGAGGCGGGCCGGTTCGCCGGCTCGCCTCTTCTCATGCATCATGGCCGGACCCCCATGACCATCGGCCCCAACACCCCAGAGCTCCGCCGCTGCATCAAGTGCGACCGCGAGATCGGTTCGGACGAGACGATCTGCGACGTCTGCAACCGCGCCGGGATGGCGACACCCTCCGCGTCGCAGTATCACGGCACTGTTGTCGTAGCCATCGTGCTTGCGGTTGCTGCCCTCGCGATCGCGGCCAGTCTCTCGCTGCGCGGCGTGGGTCCGTATGCCGCAGATATCCGCGGCGTCGCGGTGGCCGACCCGGGCGGCTACGACATCACCTACGCCGTCACCAACCAGGGCACGCGTCCCGGGCGCGCGAAGTGCCAGCTCGTCGCGACCGCCGAAAGCGGACAACGGCTGCGGACACGCAGTACGATCACGTCGCAGATCGCCGGAGGCGACACCGCTGAGCTCACCGAGACGATCTCGGAACTCGAAGTCGAACCTGCCAGCGTGACCGTCAACTGCTCCTGAACCCGCGTGCCGCCTGTGCCGCCC
>JACDHU010000133.1 GCA_013820865.1 Chloroflexota bacterium | reverse complement strand
TTTTCCACTGCCCGAAATACTCATCGTCGCGCTGGATGGGGAAGCCGGCATGGCCGAGGATGACCTGGATGTCGGGGAATGCCCTCGCCACGTCACGACCGGAGAGCAGCTTGCCGGGTGACGCGTTGAGCTCGTACGACAGGCCATGCCTGCCCAGGGCGGCGTAGCTGCGGCGGAACACCGGCGAGTCGGGGTCGTCAGGGTGGGCACGGATGCGTACGCCGCGAACATTGGCGTACTGCAGATGCCGTTCAAGTTGCTCTTCCGCATCGTCCTGCTCGATGTCGCACATGACCACGAGGGCATGCGGAAAACCGTACTCGTCGGCCAACGATTGGAGCCAGGCTGTCTCCTCTACCGGATCCGACCCGGCGTAAGCGGCTTCGACGTGCACCGACTTGATGACGTTCTGGCCGTAGAACTCCTTGAGCAGGCGCTCGATGCCCCAATCGACGCGAATCATCTTGTAATCGCCGAGGAGGGCGTTGTGACCCGCCCATCCGGGATCGGTCAGCCAGTCGTAGTGGAAGCGCTGAAGCTCCCACAGGTGGTGGTGCGTCTCGATGAAGGGAATGCTGCGATCGACTTCCTGCGCCGCCTGCTCGTCTATGGCGTGGTCGTACCTGGCCATGGCCGCTCCTTCCTTCTTGAAACGCCGCGACGGGCCTGCCTCTCGTGCGCAGCGCGTCGTGCCGTCATCCTGGGTTCTGCTCGGCTATTGGACGTGTCATGCCGATCCGCTGGTATGCCGTTTCGGGGATGGCGTCGAGGGACTTGTACACCGTCCACTGGCACTTCTTGCGGGTCAGCGGGTCGTCTTCGCCTCGCCACAGCGGCGGGTCAACGACTCTGACCGGGTGCCCCCAACGCTCGGCCGGCAGCTTCTCGAGCGCCAGACAGCAGTGGGCACAGTAGTAGCACACGCCTTCCTCGTTCCATGCCCAATCGAAGTCGTCACCCGCCTCGCGCAGCGCATCCTCGATCTTGGTTATCGTCGGCACCGTCTGGTCTGCCCAGTCGCCGGTGCGCACACGCTTGGCTATCTCATCCGACCAGACGAGCGTCGTCGCAGTCACTTCAGTTCGCCGGCGCCAGCCGGATCCGGAGCTGATCAAAGGCGACGGCGCCCAGGAGTAGAAGACCGCCCGCCACCTCGATCCAGAACGAGGGAACGCGCAGCTGGATCAGCCCGTTGCCCAGCACGCCGACGATGAAGACGGCGATGATCGTGCCCAGAATGGTGCCCCGCCCGCCGGCCAGGCTGGCTCCGCCCAGCACGACCGCCGTGACCACGGCCAGCTCAAAGCCGATACCTGTGTTGACAGACGCACCGCCCACCTGCGACAGGCGAATGAGCCCGGCCAGCGCAACCAGTCCGGCGGAGAGCATGAATCCGATGAAGATTGCGCGCTTTGTTCGGATTCCGGCCAGACGGGCGGCGACCGGGCTGGCGCCGATGGCATACATCGAGCGCCCGTAGATCGTGTAGCGCTGGATGAACCAGAACAGGATGACGACGAGCGCGAACAGGTAGACGGGCAATGGAATGTCGAGCAACGGGCGTACCACTCCCAACTCGCCAAAGCCCTGGATGCGGATCGTCTGACCGTCGCCCAGGACCTTGGTGAGCCCGCGGAAGATGGCCAGCGTACCGAGCGTCGTGATGAGCGCGTTGATGCCGACGACGGTTACTGCGAACGCGTTGATCAGCCCCACGAAGGCCGCGCCTAACAGCGCCACGATCACCGCACCCCAGATGGGCAGGCCCAGGGCGAACGGTACCCGGGTCGTCTCCGGATCGGCGGCCGCAACGGCCATGAGCATCCCCACGAAACCGGCGGCGGAGCCGACGGACAGATCGAATTGACCGCTGATCAGCAGCAGCGTGGCCGGGCAGGCAATGATTCCGATGACGGCCACGTTCTGCAGGATGTTGACGATATTGTCGAAACGCAGGAAGAACGGCGAAGTCAACGAGAAGAAGGCGATGAGTACAACCAGGACGCCGAGCAGCGCCGCCGTCTCAGGCAGCTTGATGGGCATCCGCACGCGAACGGGTGCTTGATCCGCGGGCGGCGCGGCCGGGGGGACGCCGGCTGCTCGTCCGTCATCCGCCGCCGCCTGATCCTCGGTCACATCTATCCTCCTGCGGCTTCGAGGAGTTGCGTGGTCGTGATGGCGTCGCCCCGAAGCTCGGCGACGATCTGTCCCTTGGCCATGACATAAGCCCGATCTGCAATCTGGACGGCTTCCTCGTAGTCGGATGTCACCACGAGCATGGCCATGCCGGTGGCTGCCAGCCTGCGCAGGGCAGCGTAGATGTCGCCCCGCGCCCCGACGTCGACGCCACGCGTTGGCTCGATGAGCACCAGGGCGCGCGATTGGCGCTCCAGCCATCTCGCCAGCAGCACCTTCTGCTGGTTTCCGCCCGACAGCGTGGCCATGAGCTGTTTCGAGCTGTTTCGGGCACGAATGGATAGCCGATCACGCCAGCGCCGATAGGCCGTCGCCTCTACTTCGTCGCGGATCATGCCCATACGTGCGAGGACCGGCCAGGAAGCGACCGCCACGTTCTCGCCCACGGAGCGGACCATGAACGCGCCACCAGCCTTGCGATCTGCCGGCAGGAACCCGACGCCGCGTGCGATTGCCGACACCGGGCTCCCGATGGCGACGACCTCGCTGTCCATCTCGAGCCGACCGGCTGTCAACCGGCGGAGCCCATAAGCGGTCTCCGCTACCTCGACAGCGCCTGAGCCCAGCTTGCCGTAGAGCGCCACGACCTCGCCCGGCTTCACGTCGAGCGAAACACTCTCAAAGACGCGGGTCAGCGAGGCATCGATCCAGCGCAGGGCGGGTTGGGCCCCGATATCGTGCTCCGGCGCCGGAGGTCGGGCAACCTCGGCCATCCGGCGCCCGATCATCGCCTGAATCATGTCACGGCGTGTGACCTCGGTCACTTTGGCGAGCAGCGCGGTGCTGCCATCGCGCAGCACTTGAACGCGATCGGCGATTTCCGATACCTCGTCGAGCCGGTGCGTGATGTACACGATCGCGACACCCTGCCGACGCAGGCGTCGAATGAAGTGGAACAGGATTTCCGCCTCGTGGTGAGATAAGGCGGCGGTCGGCTCATCGAGGATCAGGAGCCTGGCCTCGCCCGAGAGAGCCCGCGCAATCTCGACGATCTGGCGCTCGCCGACGCGCAGGCTGGCGACCCGCACGTCAGGATTGATGTCGACCTCAAGCTGACCCAGGATGTGCCGCGCCCGCTGACGGACTGCGGCCCAGTCGACCAGACCAACTCGTCCCGGCAGTCGGCCGAGCGAAATGTTCTCTGCCACCGTGAGCGTGGGGGCGTCCTGGAACTCCTGCATGATGATCGCCACGCCGAGGTCACGCGCCAGCCGGGGATCGAGCGCGTGGTGCTCTACCCCATCGACGACGACCGTGCCGCTGTCGGCCGTGTAGTCGCCGGCGATGATCTTGACCAGGGTCGACTTTCCGGCCCCGTTTTCGCCCAACAGGGCGACCACAGAGCCACCGTCGGCGTCGAGGTCCACGCCGTGGAGCACCTCGACGCCGCCGAAGGACTTGCGGATGCCGCGGGCCTGGAGCGCGAAGGCTGTGCCCGCCTCGACCGCCGCCACGTCAGTCAGGCAGTCAGTCTTCTAGCAGCCCGTTGGCTCGTAATGCTCCTCGATATTTTCGGCATTGATGACGACGTGCGGGGTAAAGAGCTCCGCCGGCACGGCGTCACCGTTGATCGCATCGATGATCGCGGGCGCCAGGATGCGACCGTAGCGCTCAGGAAAGTAGGCCGATGAGGCTATGTAATTGGGATTGTTCAGGATTTCACACCAGATGCTCGGATCGGTGCCCTGCCCGGAGTAATACAGGTCCCCGTCGCGACCGAGGGTGCGAGCGGCACCGATGGCACCGATGATCCCGTCCTCGTTGATCGCGACGACCACGATTCGGTCGCCCGGCAGTGCCGTCAGGAGATCCGAAACCTGCGTCAGCGCCGGGTCCGTGCGATCGGCGCCGTCGAGGACTCGCTCCTCGACGATTTCGCAGTGCTTCTGGAAGCCATCACGGTACCCGCCCATTCGGGCCTCATTGGCTGCCCCGGCGGCGGTCGATTCGAGCGACACGTAGGCGGTGTAGTCGCAGTCCCAATTGTCCTGCGCATATTGCCCCATCGCCTCGCCGGCAATCTCGCCGGCGCGGTGGTTATCGGCGCCCATGAAGGCGACCTGGCATGGCTCCTGGACGATGTCGATGGCGATGACCGGCGCGCCCTCCGGCAGTGCCGCACAGATCTCGGGCGAGCTGTCCTGGAAGACCTGGAAGTTCAGGACGCCGTCCACCTCCTGGACCGCCAGCTGCTGCGCGCAGGCGAGCGCCTTGCCGGCATCAATCTCGGAGTCGCAGAAGACGAATTCGGCGCCCGACGCCTCGACCTGTTCGCGAATGCCGTCCGATACGAGCTTCACGAAGGGAACCGAGTCACCGAGCGAGATGTAGCCGATCTTGAGGCCGTCGCCGCTGCCCGGCTCTGCCCCGTCATATGGAGCCTCGGGCGCGTCAGTGGCCGTGGCGTCGGTCGCGGCAGGCTCGGTCGCCGCCGGTTCGGTAGCCGCGACGTCAGTCGCCGCCGGTTCCGTGGCCGCCGCGTCGGTGGCTGGTGCCGGCGTGCCCGGCAGCGCCGTATCCGCCGGCGGCTGGGGGCTCGCCGATCCGGGGCCGGCACAGCCCACAGCCACTACCGTCATCAGGACCACCAGCAGCCAGCTCGCCGACTGTGTTCTGACACGCGGATGAGCGGGATGTCGCACGTGTAGTACTCCTCTTGCGGGGCCACAATGCTTACTGGAAACGTCGTCAGTGAAGTGTCACGGCACTGTAGTCCGCACGCTCGTGAGGTGTCAAGGAAGGCGCTTGAACTTTGGGTTGACGGAACGAAGGAGCAGATGCAACGATACGCAATCGAAACTGGAAACGGTACCGAATGCTACCGGCCGCCGAGCGTGTGACCGGCCGTACCATACGGAGCGTGAACGATGGTTCAGCAGCCCCACCTGCCCTCGCAGATTCGATGACGGCGACCGGCGAAGCCGCCACTGTTCGAACGTTCGATCGGCGCGCCCTGGTGATCGACCGCGTCGAGACCATTGCCCTCCGTGCCCCACTCGCCCACCGCTTCAGCGGCAGTGCCTATTCGATGGACAACCGCTGCACGATCATCACTCGGCTGCACACTCGGGACGGGCTGGTAAGCGAGGTCTACAACGGCGACACGGACGCCGAGCAGGAAATCATCGTCCGGATCATCCACGAGGAGCTGGCACCACGCCTCTTTGGACACAGCGCGACGGACCCCGAGGGCTGCTGGAAGCAGATGGAGCCCGCGACCAACAACATCCTGCGTGACCGCGCCCTGGCGCTCCAGGCGATCGCCTGCCTGGACAGCGCCGTCTGGGACGTCTTCGGCAAGGCCCTCGGCCAGCCTCTCCACCGAATCTGGGGTGCAACTCATGACGAGCTACCGATCAGTGTGATTGGCGGCTACTACCACCTGGATCTGGG
>JACDHU010000132.1 GCA_013820865.1 Chloroflexota bacterium | reverse complement strand
ATCGCGACCGTGCCGACCGTGCGCGACGCCGACGGCCTGGCGCTCTCGTCGCGGAATCGGTTCCTCTCGGCCGCCGAGCGCACGATTGCGCTGGCGCTGCCGCGCGCGATAGAGGCTGGACTGGCTGGGCATCGGTCCAGCGAGGATGCGGTTCGTGCGGCGCGCGCCGTCCTGGAGACGCAGCGAGGGCTGGTAGTCGACTACGTCGCGGTGGCGGATTTCGACGGCCCCACGCTGGTCGCCGCCGTTCGAGTCGGAGCCATCCGGCTTATCGACAACGCGCGGCTTGGCTAGCCGTTCGTTTTCACTCGTCGCACGCGTTGACAAGCGGGCGTGCGGAGAGGACGCTTCGCAGGTGATGAACCTCCGCGAGCCACTTCCCATTCCCGAGGTCGGGGCAATGAAACGCGCTGGCACGAAGATCGTGATGGTCACCGCTTACGACCATCCTTCTGCCCGCTTGGCTTCCGAGGCGGGTGTCGACCTCATCCTCGTCGGTGATTCGGCCGGCAACAACGTCCTCGGCTACGACACGACCGTGCCGGTGACCATGGACGAGGCGGTGATGCTGACCGGCGCGGTGGCGCGAGCCAAGCCGCGGGCGCTGGTCATCGGCGACATGCCGTTCGGCTCCTTCCAGGCTTCCGACGCCGATGCCGTGGCCAATGCCGTCCGCCTGGTCAAGGCCGGGGCCGATGGGGTGAAGCTCGAGGGCGCCGGACCGATGGTGTCGCGCGTCCGCGCGATCGTCGGTGCGGGCATCCCGGTCATGGGCCACCTGGGGCTGACCCCGCAGTCGGCCACCATGCTCGGTGGCATGAAGGCCCAGGGTCAGACAGCCGCCACCGCTCGACGACTGCTGGACGACGCCCGCGAACTCGAGAGCGCGGGATGCTTCACGCTGGTCCTGGAGTCAGTGCCGGCCCGCATTGGGGCCCTCGTCAGCCAGGAACTGCGGATCCCCACCATCGGTATCGGTGCCGGACCCGGCTGTGACGGCCAGGTGCTGGTCTGGCACGACCTGCTCGGCATCAATGAAGGCGCGGCGCCGCGGTTCGTGAAGCGCTATGCCGATGTCGCCGGCGAAATCCGACGCGGGCTGGAGACCTTCGCAGCCGATGTGCGCTCAGGCGCCTACCCCGCCGACGAGCACGAATACAAAATCGCCGGCGAGGAACTTCGCGCCTTCGAGGCCGATCTCCGCGACGGCGGCGATCCTTCCTGACCTCGCATTCGTCACGCCCCACGCCTGTAGCCGACGACAGCCTCGACCAGCGCCGGCAGGATCTCGCCGGCGCGGCCGCGCAGGACAGCATGCGCCTCGAAATCGAGCGGCGTCGGTTCGGCGTTGACGATGACGAGCCGCGCACCCGCGGCGAGGGCCGTCTCGGGAAGCCGGGCGACTGGATAGACCGAGAGACCGGTGCCGATCGCCAGGAAGAAGTCGCAATTCGCCGACGCCTCATCGCATCGAGCGAGGAGCACCGGGTCGAGGTTCTGGCCGAAGCTGACCGTGGCCGATTTCAACATGCCGCCGCAGGCCAGGCAGGCAGGGTCAGGATCGCCGGCCCGAACTCGATCAAGGGTCTCGGGCATCGGCCGCCGATCTCCGCAGCTCAGGCAGGCCGACTCGCGAATCGAGCCGTGGATCTCGACGAGCCGCTCGGACGAAGAGCCGGCGGCCAAGTGCAGCCCGTCGATGTTCTGTGTGATCAAGAGCTCTAGACGGCCGGCCACTTCGAGTGCGGCCAGCGCGCGGTGCGCGGCGTTCGGCTCGGCACCCCAGGCCGGGTGGTCGAGCCGGCGCTGCCAGGCCTCGCGACGGACGGACGGATCGGCGATGTAGTAGCCGATATTCGAGAGCCGTTCAGCGCGCGGATCTCGCGTCCAGACCCCATCGGGGCCGCGGAAATCGGGGATGCCGGACTCGGTACTCACGCCGGCGCCCGTCAGGACGACCATGGAGCGGGCGCTGGCGATCCAGGTCGCAGCTTCGGCGGCCGACATCACGCCTCGATCCACTCGCGGACGGCCGCGATGTACTGGTCGAACCGGTCGCGATGCACGGTGTGCCCGGCATCCATCTCCACGAACCGCGCATGTGCGGGCAGCGTGGCACGCAGTTGACGTCGAGCGACGCCCACGAACACGGACCGATCCTCGGCGGCCATGAGGTACAGCGTCGGCACCGTCAGCAGCGGCACGAGATTGAGGACTCGCGCCTCGGTGCCGCGGCGGAACGAGGCGAGGATTCCCTCCCGATCCGCGAGCTGCTTGGCCTCGACGTCCTGGCGCGCATCCTCCTCGAGCCAGGCCGGGTTGGCGGCCAGCTCACGCGCAACCTCGCCGTCGAAGTCTCTATGGGCGTCAATGAGCTCGCGCTCGAGGTTCGCCTGCCACTCCACGTCATCAGTGCGGGTGATCGCGGGCGGATCCTCGAGGACCAGGCGCTGGACCAGATCCGGGCGCAGATACGCCAACTCTGCGCTGACGGCGGCGCCGAGCGAATGACCGATGAGCGCCCCGACGGGTGCGCCGAGACGCTCGATCACTGCGGCCACGTCGGCCGCGAGGCCGCCCACGTTCACGCACCCGTCGATTCGCGGGCTCTGTCCATGGCCGCGAAGATCCACCGCGACGACGCGCCACCCACGCTCGGCGAGCGCGGGACCCACCCGCCACCAGGTCCGCCCCCAGCCGGTGACCCCGTGAACGAGCACGGCGACCGGCGCGGCAGCGCCGGCATCGGTCTGAGAAGGTGGCCATTCGTGGGTTGCGAGGATTTCGTGCATCGGATTCATGCTACCGGTGCCGTTGCCGGAACGCGCCGTGCAGAGAGGACGGACCATGAGCCTTGAAGCAACGAGTGACCTGTGGTGGAAGAACGCGATCGTGTATTGCGTCGACACGCAGGCATTCCTCGACACGAATGGCGACGGCGTCGGTGATCTCGATGGCCTCACCCAGAGAATTGACTATCTCGCCGGACTGGGCGTCACCTGCCTGTGGCTGATGCCGATCTATCCCTCGCCGGAGCGTGACTATGGCTACGACGTGGCCGATTACTACGGGATCGCGGAAAAGTACGGCAGCCTCGGCGATCTCGTCGAGCTCGTGCGCGTCGCCGGCGACCGCGGGATCCGCGTCATCGCCGACCTCGTGATCAACCACACCTCCGCCGACCACCCCTGGTTCCAGGCGGCGCGCAAGGGACACCCGATCTACAAGGACTTTTACGTCTGGGCCGATGAGAAACCCCCGGACGCCCACATCGGCGTGATCTTTCCCGGCAAGCAGGAGACCATCTGGAGCTACGACCAGGCGGCGAAGCGCTGGTACATGCATCGGTTCTATCCGCATCAGCCGGACCTGAACATCAACAACCCGCTGGTGCGCAACGAGATCCACAAGGTCATCGGTTTCTGGCTGGAGCTGGGGCTGTCAGGCTTCCGGATCGATGCCGTGCCGTTCCTCATCGAGCAGGAGGGCCACGCCAACCCGGCAACGGTGGATCCGCACGACTATCTGCGCGACATTCGCGATTTCGCCGGGCGCCGACGCGGCGACGTGATGCTCCTTGCGGAGGCGAATGAGCCTATCGACAAGATCGCCAACTTCTTCGGCGAGGGCGGCAACCAGATGCACATGCTGTTCAGCTTCATCACCAACCAGGCCATGTACCTGTCATTCGTGCGCCACGACGCAACCGCCGTGGCCGACGCGCTGCGCTCCCTTCCACCCATTCCACCCGAGGGCCAATGGGCGAACTTCATCAAGAATCACGACGAGGCCTCGCTCGACAAACTGAGTGACACCGAGCGCGAGGAGGTCTTCGCGGCCTTCGCGCCCAAGAAGTCGATGCGTCTGTTCGACCGCGGCATCCGCCGCCGATTCCCGAGCATGGTCGATGGAGATCGTCGTCGAATCGAGCTGGCCTACAGCCTAATGTTCAGCCTGCCCGGCACGCCGGTGCTGTTCTATGGCGAGGAGATCGGCCTGGGCGAGAACCTGGACATGACCGACCGCGAGGCGGTCCGTCCGCCGATGCCGTGGTCCGCCGAACCCGGTGCCGGGTTTACGACGGCGAAGGAGGAGAGCCTGCCGCGGCCGCTGCTGCGCAAGGGACCATTCGGCTACCGAGAGCTGAATGCCGAAGACCAGCGGCATGATCCGGGCTCCCTGTTGAACTGGATGGAGCGAGCCATCCGGACGCGCAAGGAATGGCCGGAGTTCGGCTGGGGCGAGTCGCAGGTGCTCGGAACTCGCAACAACGCCGCGCTGGCCCACATCGCCACCTGGGACGGCAGCAGCGTGCTGGCCGTGCACAACTTCGCCGACGCGCCGGCAAAGGTCAGCGTCCGCCTGCCAGCCGACACGGTGAGCGGCCGATGGCGGCACATCTTCGGCTGCGGCGGCGAGGAGCCTGCGATTGTCAACGGCCGGCTCAGCGTCGAGCTGCCGGCATACGGGTATCACTGGTTCGGCCGACGGGAGGGGGTCTGACGCTGGCTCCTTTGATCGGCATTCACGCCAGCCATGAGCAGTTTCGGCCGGATCGGTTGTTGCGGGTCGTCCAGGCTGCCGAGGCGGCCGGCTTCGATGCCGGCATGTGCAGCGACCACTGGGCACCGTGGAGCGAGGAGCAGGGCGAGTCCGGCTTCGCGTGGTCGTGGCTGGGAGCGGCGCTGGCGACGACATCCATGCCGTTCGGCGTGGTGAACGCACCGGGACAGCGGTACCACCCGGCCATCATCGCGCAGGCCGCCGCGACCCTTGGCGTCATGTTTCCCGATCGCTTCTGGATCGCCGTGGGCTCCGGGCAGTTGCTCAACGAGCACATCACCGGCGAACGTTGGCCGTCGAAGCCGGAGCGCAATGAGCGACTGCACGAGTCCGCCGACATCATGCGGCGGTTGTGGGCCGGCGAGACCGTGTCATCTTCCGGTCACGTGAGGGTGTCCGAGGCACATCTCTGGACGCGGCCCGAGCGGCCGCCGATGCTCGTCGGCGCGGCGGTGACGCCGGAGACCGCCGGGTGGGTCGCCGAATGGGCGGACGCGTTGATCACGGTCGTACAGCCCGACGCTCAGCTGGACGCGGTCGTCGCGGCATTCCGTTCAAACGGCGGCGCGGACAAGCCGATGTACCTCCAGGTCCACCTCGCCTACGCACCCACCGATGATGAGGCGCGCTCCGCCGCCTTCGCGCAGTGGGGCCAGAACTGCGTCGATAACAGCGTCATGACCTCGCTCGCGCATCCCGCCCAGGTCACGGCGGCGGCCGCGCACACCACGCCCGACGCGCTCGATGGCGCGGTCCGCATCTCGTCCGATCCCGCGCGGCACGTCGAGTGGCTGGCACGCGACCTCGAACGCGGCTTCGACGGCCTCTACCTCCACGAAGTCGGACCGGAGCAGGAGCGCTTCGTCGAGGTCTTCGGCCGCGAGGTCCTACCGCGCCTCAAGTAGCCGGGTCCGGATGGTTCGTCGCGGATCCGTGCGCTGAGCGCAAGGGCGGGCGGCGATGCGCGGACTCAAGCGATGGGCTGGATCACCGCAAATCCCTCGCGCTGGGCGGCGAGGGCCAGGCGCTCATCAAGCGTCACGAAGGGCAGC
>JACDHU010000131.1 GCA_013820865.1 Chloroflexota bacterium | reverse complement strand
GTGCTCCACCGCGTCATGCCGGTGGCAGTGATAGCCGATTGGCTCATCGCGCCACCGCACGGGTCGCTGTCATTCCGGAAGGCGCTCATCCCGTGGCTCGCGCCGCCACTCGTCTGGACGACCGTCACCCTCATCCGGGGCGCGGTAGACGGGTGGTATCCCTATCCATTCCTCAACCCCGAGAACGGCGGGTACTCGACGGTTGCCCTGTACTCGGTCGGGATTCTCGGCCTGCTACTGGCCGTGGTCTGGCTGGTGGCCACGGTCGGCACGGCGCTCCGAGCCCGGCGCCGCGATCCCTAGGGCTGCAACGTTCGGCCCGGTGGCTGCATCTCATCCGTGACCACATCAATGGGACGAGCCGATGGAGATCGTCACAGCACAGGCGCGCGTTGAGGATGAGACGCGTCGCCACGAGTTCGACGACCGGTTCGAGGCCGCTCGTCCTCGACTGACGGCGATCTGCCGTGCCGTGGCCGGCGCTGACGATGCCGCGGACCTCGTGCAGGAGACCTATCTCCGCGCGTCGCACCGTATCGGTCAGCTCCGCGACCTCGACCGATTCGATGCTTGGCTGGTGCGAATCGCCCTCAACGAGGCGAAGGGGCTGCATCGCCGGCAGCGCGCGGAGCGGGAACGCCTTCCGAAGCTCGTCACCACCCCACCCGCCGCCTCGGACGTTGCCCTCCGCGAGATGGTGGCCGAGCTGGCGCCGAGGGAGCGCGCGGTGATCGTGCTCCATTACGCATACGGCTACCGCATGGGCGAGATCGCTCGCCTGCTTGGCCTCACCGAGATCAACGTCCGCACGCTGGCGTTTCGCGCCCGTCGCCGCCTCCGAGCGCAGCTGGAGGAAACCTCGCCATGACCCGTCTCTCGTCCGCGGACTTCGACGCCACGCTCGGTGATGCCCTGCGTCCGATGGCCGTCGAGGCGCCGGTTCCCGCAGGCCTTCTCGGAGTCCCCGACCGCTGGGTCCGCGGGGAAAGGGGCGCCGCCGAACCCGGTGACGGCACCGCTCGACCGCGGCCGTTGGCCGTGGATGCGGTCATCGCCGCCGCCGTCGTCGTGGCGCTGATCGGGGCGGCCATCATGGGCAGCCTCATTCACGCACCTCGTTTCGGTGATCCCGAGGAGGAGGTGTCGCTTCCCCTGCGTGCGCTCGACCTCGATCCCGCGGTCATTCGCACCCCGGCACTGATCGGCATGCACACGACCGACGCGACCGGACCCGTGGTCCAGGTGGCCCGCGGCAGCGGGGCCGGAAGCCAGTTCCGCCTGGCGGCCTATCGAAGCGCCCAGGGCTATTGCCTGTGGTTCGCCTGGCAGGACGGAACGAGCGACGGGTGTGGGGCCCTCCCGCAGGATGATGCCGTCGGGGGTCCGATCTTCGGGCTCATCCAGGCCGGCCACAAGCCTGCTGCACCGGGGTATCTGGCGGGCTTCGCCGCGCCGGACGTCGTCGCGATTCGCGCGGAGTCTGCGAGGGGAGGCCGTGCCGAGGCTCTCGTCCTCGACCTCGATGAGGCTGGCATCGACGCGAAGACATTCCTCGTCTTCCTCCCAACCGGGTTCGCGGCGGACAGCGTCGTTGCGCTCGACGCCGACGGAGACGAGATGGGCCGCTTCTTCTTCGGCTCAGGCGCGGCGCCACCCGGCGGCGGCGATCCGGGGGAAGGTCCATCCCGGGAACCGCGGGTGTACGCCATCCTGCGAAACCACACTGGGGAAGCGGCCGAGCTCCGCGTCGAGGAACGGACCGGCGGCGGCGAGGGATACTCCGCGGGGCAAATCCCCGCCTGCGACGTCGGCGCCAGTGGCATCGGCCTGTTCAATGGGAAGACGTGGTGGGTCGAGGTCGATGGCGTGGAGGTCTTCCACTCCGACCAGGGCGTCCCGGCGGTGGGCTCCGGCGAGGTCCTGGAAGCCGTCATCGACCTCAGCGAGGGGCGAGAGCCCACCATCACGGAGTTCGTGGTGCTTCCCGTCGAGGCGAGCGCCGGAGGCGGGGTCGCCGGCCGCGGGCCGCGCATTGGATGGAGCGAACGGCTCTGGAGCCTGGCCGACGACCTCGAGTGCGAGTTCGATCCTGAGAGCTTCTAAGTGCCGATGATCTCGCGCCCGTAGGCGTCGAGGCACTCCTCTTCCTCGCCGTTCATCAGGTAGTTGTTGACCTGCGTGACGCCAGCCTCGCGGAGCTGTGCCAGCCGCTCCCGGTGCGCCGATACAGGACCGACGATTGCGAAGCGATCCGTGATCTCGTCGGACACGAAGCGGGCGTTATCGCTGCCGACTTCGGCGTGGTGGAGGTAGTTGTAACCCTCGCGGTTCTCGACGTACTTCCACAGCGGCTCGGGCAGCTCGTCCTTGGGGTACTTGTTGATGAGATCGACCACGTGGTTGCTGACGAGCGCCGGGAACCAGCGCACCTTGTCGCGGGCGAGCGCGAGGTCGTCGGACACGTAGGCGGGTGCAGCGGCCATGACCTCGATCGCATCGGGGTCGCGTCCGGCTGCTTCGGCTGACGCCCGGACGAAGCCCATGCACCAGCGGATGATGTCGGGGTCAGCGAGCTGGAGAATGATCCCATCCGCGACGCGGCCGGCGGCCGCGAGCGCCATCGGTCCATAGCCTGCCACCCAGATCGGAACCGGGCCCTGCTGCGCCCACGGCATCTGGACATCGGTCCCATCAAGGGTGATCGTCTCGCCGGCGGTGAGCGCGCGAACGATGCGGCAGCACTCTTCCATGTACGCGACGGTCGTCGGCTTCTTGCCCATGACGCGACGGGCACTGTCGCCGCGGCCGATCCCGAGGTCCATGCGCCCGCCGGTGACCTCGTTGAGGGTCGCCAGCGCGCTGGCAGTGACGGTGATGTCCCGCGTTGCCGGATTCGTGACGCATGTGCCCAGGCGCATGTCCTTCGTGGCGGCTCCCATGAGCGTCAGCAGCGGATAGGGGTCACGCCACAGAACGTGCGAATCGAACATCCAGCCGTAGCTGAAGCCGTTCGCCTCGGCGCGCTTGGCCAGCTCGACGCTACGACTGAACCGATGATCCGGCTTCAACGTGATCCCATATCTCATGCTGTCTCTCCTCCGTCAGGCCCAGGAACGTCCACAGTCAGCACGCCACGGCCGGCGCGAAACAAAATCATCTCGAGATCTTCGCTGCCGGCGCTGACGTCGCGGTGCACCAGCCAGGCAGGCATCCGCCCGACGTCCCCGGCGCGGACTATGGTCGAGTCCCTGCCTCCCTCGCCGTGCTCCCATCGGAGCACGCCGGCGAAGACGTAGGCGTAGCTGTCGTACTCGCCATGGTGGTGCCAAGGGGAGGTGGATTCAGGCTCCAGCCGGAGGAAGCCGACCCACGCCTGGTCATCATTGAAGGCCTGCTGACCGACGACACCCGCAGGGAGACCCGTCGCCGGGCGTCGATGGTTGGGCCGGACCGCGGTCGGTCGGCTTCGCTCAGCCACATCGGTTCTCCGGCTCAATGGCATGGCCAGTTCCGTAGACTGGCTGCGAAACTGTCAGTGAATATATCACTAATGATATAATCGCTGGATGAAGTGATCGCTCTTCAGTGAGCGATTTGTCGAAGGGCGAGGCTAGGCGAGCGGCGCCACCGTTTCGGCGTCCGGTGCCCATCAGCCTGGCAATCTAAGGTCGAACCAAGTCTTCGTAGGCGTCCGGTCGGCGGTCGCGGAAGAACTGCCACGTCTGGCGCACCTCGGTGATCTGGTCGAGGTCCAGGTCGCGAACCATCAGCTCTTCGTCGTGCGCGTCCCCCACCTCGCCGATGAACTGGCCGCGCGGATCCACGAAGTAGGACTGGCCGTAGAAATCGTCGTCACCCAGCGGCTCGATCCCCACCCGATTGATGGTGCCGACGAAGTATCCGTTGGCAAGCGCATGCGAGACCTGCTCGACGCGCCACAGATATTCGGACAGGCCGCGCGACGTGGCCGACGGGATGAACACCAGCTCCGCGCCATTGAGCCCCAAAGCCCGCGCGCCCTCGGGAAAATGACGGTCGTAGCAGATGTAGACGCCGACCTTCCCGACCGCGGTGTCGAAGACCGGGTAGCCGGTGTTGCCGGGGCGGAAGTAGTACTTCTCCCAGAAGCCCTTGACGTGCGGAATATGGGTCTTGCGGTACTTGCCGAGGTAGGAGCCATCGGCGTCGATCACGGCGGCCGTGTTGTAGTAGATGCCGGTGGTCTGCTCGTCCTCTTCGTACATCGGCACGATCAGCACCATGCCGGTCTCCTTCGCAAGCTCCTGCATGCGCTTCGTGGTCGGGCCGTTCGGGATGTGCTCGGTGTACGAGAAATACTGCGGGTCCTGGACCTGGCAGAAGTAGGGGCCGTAGAACAGTTCCTGGAAGCACATGACCTTCGCGCCCTGCTCGGCGGCCTGGCGCGCATAGCCGATGTGCTTCTCGATCATCGATTCCTTGTCGCCGGTCCACTCCGCCTGGAGCAATGCCGCCCGAACGATTCGCGCCATCTACGTTCAACCCTCCGAATTTCTTGCTGCCGATGGGAAGGCCGATACTCTACACCGACGCCACGCCTGACCTGTCTGCCGCCGATGCATCGATGTCCTCCTCGCGCGCTAGGCTTGGGCGACATGAACGTCCTCGACATCGGTGTCCTGCTGCTCCTCCTGCTCAGCCTGGTTGCCGGCGCTCGTGCCGGGTTCCTGGGGCCAGTGCTCGGGCTGGCCGGCGCGGTCGTGGGTTTCGCAGCGGCGCTCCTCCTTGCCACGCTCCTGCGCGGATCACTGGCTCAGATCGAGCAGCCGCTCCGCGCGCTCGTGACGCTGATGGGGCTCGGCGCCGCCGTGATCATGGGCGAAGCGACCGGCGCGGCGATCGGCGCGACCATGAGCCGCGGGATTCGGTGCAGCCCGTTCCGACCGCTGGATGCGCTCGGCGGTGCGGTCGTCGGCGCGGCCCACGTTGTGCTGCTCGTCTGGCTCCTCGGCGGCATCCTGGCCGCCGGCATGGCGCCGTCCCTGGCTCCGCTGGCGCGCGAATCGGTCGCCGTCCGCCTGACCACCGAGGCATTCCCCCCGCCGATGGCCCTGGCCGGCCGCCTGCTCACCCTCCTCGCCTCGACCGATCTGCCGCCACTGTTCGCCGGCCTCGAGCCACCGCCCGCCGAGCCGGTCGATCTGCCGCCCGACGCAGAGACGCGTGCCCTGGCGGAGTCCGCGCTGGCAAGTACGGCACGGATCACAAGCAGCGGCTGTGGTGCCGGCAGCCTGTCGGTCGGAAGCGGCTTCTTCGTCACGGCCACGCACGCAATCACCAACGCCCATGTTGTGGCCGGCAGCACGGACACCACCGTCAGCATCGGCGGCGCGACGTTCGCCGCTGTGGTGGTGGCCTTCGACGACGAGGCCGACCTCGCCCTGCTCCACGTTCCCGACGCGCAGGCTCCCGCGCTTCAACTCACGACTGAGCCACCGGCGCGAGGCACGGCCAGCGTGGCACTCGGCTATCCGGGCGGCGGCGACCTGACCGTCACCGCGGCCGCCGTGACCGCCACGTATCAGATCAACGGGCCAAATATCTACGGCGCCGGCACGTCCCAACGAAGCGTCGTCGA
>JACDHU010000130.1 GCA_013820865.1 Chloroflexota bacterium | reverse complement strand
GGGCGACACGGGCCGCTGGGTGTCGTTGACAGTCAGCGAGCGAGCGCCGTACAATCAGGGGGCTCCCCGGTGAACCGCCCCTTGTTTGGCGTGGCCGCCGCGCCGTCCGAATCGGGGGGCATGACGAGGAAGCGAGAACGACGTGGCCAAGGCTGAGAACCGACCCGTGATCGCCCTGGCGTGCACTACCTGCAAGGAGCGCACGTACAGCACACGGAAGAACAAGCGGAACGACCCGGGGCGCATGGAGCTGAACAAGTTCTGCCCGCGCTGCCGGCAGCATCAGCTGCACCGGGAAACCAAGTAGGGACCGGGAAACCAAGTAGGTCTGCGTTCGCGGAGGGGTGTAGCTCAATTTGGTAGAGCACTGGTCTCCAAAACCAGCGGTTGCAGGTTCAAGTCCTGTCGCCCCTGCCACTCAAGCGAACGTCGTCACCCAACCACACCACTGAGACAGGAAGTATGAACCGACCGTGTTGACCGGCATGCGCCGATACGTGGGCGAGAGCTGGGCCGAGCTGAAGAAGGTCGTCTGGCCGACCCGCGAGACCGTGATTCGCCTGACCATCTTGGTCGTGGTGGTGTCGCTGATCATCGGCATGTATATCTTCGTGCTCGACCGCATCTTTAACACCGTCCTCGACCAGGTGCTGCGATGACCGAAAAGACGACGTCCGAAACCGTGAGCGAGGTGCCCAGCGAGGCCCGCGAGGCAGCGAGCCTGTCACGTGAGGCGCCGCGCGTCGGGGACATGCCCGAGGCGGAGCGCACCAAGAAGCTGTGGTACGTGATCCACACCTACTCCGGCTACGAGAACAAGGTCAAGGCCAACCTCGAGCACCGCATCGAGTCGATGGGCGTGGAGGATCAGATCTTCCAGGTCCTCGTGCCGATGGAAGAAGAGATCGAGATCAAGAACGGCCAGCGCCAGACGGTGAACCGCAAGGTGTTCCCCGGTTACGTGCTGGTCGAGATGGCCATGAGCGACGAGTCTTGGTACGTCGTGCGCAACACGCCGGGCGTGACGAGTTTCGTCGGCTCCGGCAACCGACCCCTGCCGCTCGACGAGCACGAGGTCAAGAAGATCCTCAAGCAGATGGGGGTCGAGACGCCGAAGTTCAAGGTCCAGTACGCCAAGGGCCAGAGCGTGCGCGTCAAGGACGGTCCATTCGCCGAGTTCATCGGCACCGTCGACGAGGTCAACCCGGAGCGCAACAAGGTCAAGGTGCTCGTCAGCATCTTCGGCCGCGAGACGCCCGTTGAGCTCGACTTCCTCCAGATCGAAAAGTTGTGAGGGCGACCGGAGTATATACGTATATACTCAGCGTCTGACAGATAGGCGTCTGACAGATCTAGGGGCCTCGCTGAGGCCTATACACGCAGAGGGAGGGGCGTATCGGCCCCGTCAAGACCTCGAGAGGAGTCACCAGAATGGCCAAGAAGATCAGGGCGATGCTGAAGGTACAGGCGCCCGCCGGTTCCGCGACCGCCGCCCCACCCGTCGGGCCGGCCCTCGGCCAGCACGGCATCAACATCATGGAATTCATCAAGGCCTTCAACGAGCGAACCGCGGACATGCGCGGCTACGTCGTGCCGGCCGAGATCACGGTCTTCGAGGACCGCAGCTTCACGTTCGTGACGAAGGCCCCGCTGGCCGCCGCGCTGTTGAAGAAGGCAGCCGGCGTCGAAGCAGGATCCGCCATTCCGAACAAGGACAAGGTCGGTAGCGTGTCCCGCGCGCAGCTGCGCGAGATCGCCGAGATGAAGATGGCCGACCTCAACGCCAATACCGTCGAGCAGGCGATGAAGATCATCGAGGGCACGGCACGCTCCATGGGCATCGAGGTGGCCCAGGCATGAGTCACGGAAAGAAGTATCTCGAGGCGGCGAAGCTCGTCGAGCCGGATCGCCGCTATGAGATCGGCGAGGCTTCCGAGCTGCTGCCAAAGCTTTCGATCAGCAAGTTTGACGGGACAGTCGAGGCGCATCTGCGCCTGGGCATCGACCCGCGCCATGCGGATCAGCTCGTGCGCGGGACCGTGGTCCTGCCGCACGGCACCGGCAAGACCAGCCGCGTGATCGTGTTCGCCCAGGGCGAGAAGGCCCAGGAGGCCCTGCGAGGCGGAGCCGATGAGGTCGGTGGCGATGATCTCGTCAAGAAGATCGACGCCGGCTGGTTCGAGTTCGACGTGGCCATCGCAACGCCGGACATGATGGGCACCGTCGGCCGGCTCGGAAAGAAGCTCGGCCCGCGCGGGCTGATGCCGAACCCGAAGTCGGGCACCGTGACGTTCGACATCGAGCGCGCTGTCGCCGAAGTCAAGTCGGGCCGGATCGAGTTCAAGGTTGACCGCGCCGGCATCGTCCACGCACCCGTGGGCCGCGCCAGCTTCACGCCCGAACAGCTCGCCTCCAATGTGGCCACACTGGTGGACGCCATCCAGCGCGCCAAGCCATCGGGCGCGAAAGGCACCTACATGAAATCGCTCACGCTGGCGCCGACCATGGGTCCTGGCGTGCGCATCGACATCCCATCGGCCCTCGCCCTGGCCAACGCGTAGGCTTTCCCGCGACCCGCCGTTGGTTGTTGCACCCGGCGACACTAAAGGCGAAGGAGGCCGAGCTCCACCGTCCGCTGTTGCACCGGGTGTGACGGAGAACGCACAAGCTTCCTTTCGTTCGACTTTGGTGTCGCCCCATGCAACTGGGTAGCCGCGTTGGGAGACAGGGCAGCGCGCATCCGCTACCATGCACCCTCAACTGAACAGCCACAGACCGTGATGCGATCCGGGTGAGACTCCCGGTCCAATTGCGACGCAGCAGACGTCGCGGCACACGCAGGCACGAATACGGACAGCCATCGACGGCGGTTCTCGTGTCACGCGTGCACGCAGAATCGTCGTTTTTTTCATGCCAAGGAGGAGACCAGGACAGACCGATGCCGACCGATATCAAGCGCCAGGCCGTCGCCGAGCTCGCGGAATTGCTCCGCTCCAGCTCCGCCATGGCCGTGGCCGACTACCGCGGCCTCAAGGTCTCCGACATGCAGTCGGTCCGGAGGACCCTCCGCGACAGCGGCGTCGAGCTGACGATCGCCAAGAACCGCCTGCTGAAGATCGCCGCTGACGAAGCGGACCTCGCCGAGCTCAAGCCGCTCCTGAGCGGTCCGACCGCGCTCGCCACGATCGACGGTGACGAGGCGGCCATGGCCAAGGCACTGGCCGAGGCCTTCCGACCGTATTCCCGCGTGGTCACGATGCGTGGTGGCATGCTCGGCAGCCGCGCGATTGACGCGTCGCAGCTCACGCGCCTCGCCACGCTGCCGTCGCGCGAGGTCCTGCTCAGCAAGATCGCCGGCGGGATGGCCGCCCCGATGACCAGCATGGCCGGCGTGCTCGCCGCCAACATCCGCAACCTCATCGGCGTTCTGAACGCCGTGGCCGAGAAGAAGCAACAGTCCGAGACCGCGGCCTAGCCGCCTCGGGATAGTACGAACAGGAGAACTGAACCGATGGCGACCAAGACCCTGGACAAGGACCAGATCCTCGAGGCGATCGATACGATGACCGTCCTCGAGCTGAGCGAGCTGGTCAAGGCATTCGAGGAGCGCTACGGCGTGACCGCCGCCGCCCCCGCCGCGGCTGCTGCCGCCCCGGCTGCCGGCGATGGTGCCGCAGCCGTTGTCGAGGAGCAGACGGAGTTCGACGCCGTGCTCACCGAGGTCGGCCCGAACAAGATCCTGGTGATCAAGGCCGTCCGCGAGCTGACCGGCCTGGGCCTCAAGGAGGCGAAGGACCTCGTCGACGCCGCCCCCAAGGCAGTCAAGGAGGGCGTCACCAAGGAGGAGGCAGAGGCCGCCAAGGAGAAGCTCTCCGAGGCTGGCGCGACCACCGAGGTCAAGTAGGCTTCCCTCTCTGGGACTTCGCGATCAACGGACCGGCCCGCGTGGCCGGTCCGCTTCGCATTCGCGCCGGGGAACTTCACCCGGTGGACGTAACCTCCATCCCGTGAAACGTGAAGGCTCATGACCACTCCCTCCGCGCCATCGCGTGACTCCGCAGCGGTGCTGGCCGAAGCAAACCGGCGCCGAACGTTCGCGATCATCAGTCATCCCGACGCCGGAAAGACGACCCTCACCGAGAAGCTGCTGCTGTTCGGAGGAGCGGTCGAGGAGGCGGGATCGGTCCGTGCTCGTCGGCAGTCGCGGAGCACGGTCAGCGACTGGATGGAGATGGAGCGCCGGCGGGGGATCAGCGTCAGCTCCGCGGTCCTGCGCTTCGAGCACGGCGGCTACCAGTACAACCTGGTCGACACGCCCGGCCACGCGGACTTCAGCGAGGACACGTACCGTGCACTGTGGGCCGTGGATGCCGCACTGATGGTGCTGGACGCCGGCAAGGGGCTGGAGCCGCAGACCCTCAAGCTCTTCCAGGTCTGCCGCATGCGCGGCCTGCCGATCATCACGTTCATCAACAAGTGCGACCGGCCGATGATCGCGCCGCTCAGCCTGCTCGATGAGATCGAGCGCGAGATCGGTGTTCATCCGAGCCCGATGAACTGGCCGATCGGTACTCACGGCCGTCTCCACGGGCTGCTCGACATCGGCGGCGACACGGTGATCCAGACCGATGCAACCGTGCATGGCGCGACCATTGGTGCCGGACGCCGCACGCCAGCCGATGCCTGGGATGCTGGTCCTGCCGCCGCCGACTGGCACGACGCCCGCGAAGAGGCTGCGCTCGTGGCCGCGACGATCGATCCGGCTGACGTCCATGCCGAGCGGGTGACGCCCGTGTTCTTCGGCAGCGCCCTGACCAACGTCGGCCTGTCGCTCCTGCTGGACGCCTTCCCGCGCTTCGCGGTGCCGCCCACCGAGCGGAGCTCCGATGATGCGGCCGTTCCCCTTGATGGGCAGTTCAGCGCCCAGGTCTTCAAGGTCCAGGCCAACACCGATCCGCGCCATCGCGATCGCGTGGCCTTCATGCGGGTCAACTCCGGGCGTTTCGAGCGCGGGATGACCGCCATCAACGGCCGGACGGATCGGCGCCTGTCGCTGAGCTATTCGAACGAGATGTTCGGGCAGGAGCGTCAGACGATCGACGAAGCCTTGCCCGGCGACGTCATCGGCATTGTCAACGCGACCGGCGTGCAGGTGGGGGACACGCTTTCCGAGGATGGGATGCTCCAGTTCCCGCCGATCCCCGAATTCCTGCCCGAGCGATTCGCCTACCTGCGCAGCGTCGACTCGTCACGCTACAAGCAGTTCCGCAGCGGGATGCGGCAGCTCGAGGAGGAGGGCGTCATCCGGGTCCTGCGGCGACCGCATGGCGTCGGCGATCCCATCATTGGTGTCGTCGGACAACTCCAATTGGAGGTCGCCGAAGAGCGCCTGGCCAACGAGTTCGGCTGCCGGGTCGAGCGCAGCGAGGCATCGTTCTCGGCGTGTCGCGCCATCGACCCGACGGATGCGGAGCGCCTGCCCGATTGGCGCGGCCTGGAGCTCGTCGAGGATGGCAATGGCCGCCAGCTGGTTCTCGCGACGAGCAGCTTCGTGTTCGATCGTCTGGACCGCGAAATCCCGGATCTCGGATGGCTGACGATCGCTACCAGGGCGTGATCGGTCGCGGATGCCGATGCCTGCGCAGCTTTCGCTCACGGTCGC